>DATIVQ010000266.1:0-6668 GCA_035465735.1 Rudaea sp. | reverse complement strand
TAGCGCGCGGCGAGGAGTGGATTGAATCGCTGGAAACCGACGGTGTCGGTATCGCTCATGTGGCGACACATCACTCGAGGGGAGTCCCGAGTATGCAAACAGCGCGCCTGCCGCGCTGTCAGGAAAGCTTGATATGGCTGCAGCCGCCGTGGTTCAGGCCAAGCCGTGCTCCATACCGAAGCGGACGAGGTCGGCCAGATTGCGGATGCCGAGCTTCTGCATGAGGCGACTGCGGTAGGTTTCCACGGTCTTGATCGAGAGCGACAGGAGTGCGGCGATCTGTGCATTGCTGCGACCCTGCACCAGCAGCTGCAGGATCTGGCGTTCGCGCATGCTAAGACTGTCGACAGGGCTCACTTGCCGGTTGCGCTCGCGAAGATCCGGTTCGACCGTATCGCGGATCTTTGCGTCCAGATATTGGCGCCCGGCAAACAGGGCGCGAACCGCTCCCACCACCTCCGTCGCGGCAGATTCCTTGAGGAGATAGCCGCGAGCGCCTGCTTTCAGCGCTTGGTACACGTGTTCCGTGCTGCCATGCATGGACAGTATCAGCACCTTGACATCCGGGGCGAGTTCGTTGATGCGACGGCAGGCGTCGATCCCGTTCATGTCGGGCATGCTGATGTCCATGACGACGACATGGGGCCGAAGTTTCTGCGCACTGTCGACCGCCTCGAAACCGTTGTCCACGGAGCCGACAACGGCGATATCGCCCTGCGCCTCGAGCAGCGCGCGCAGGCCGTCACGTACGATGCCGTGGTCGTCGGCCAGAAGTACACGGACGCTCATGCATGTTCCGGCAATTCAACGCGAACACGCGTGCCGTTGCCGGGCGCAGATTCGACCTCGAAGCGCCCGCCGAGTCCCGTTGTTCGTTCCTGCATCGCCAGCAGGCCGATATGGGAGTGTGCGTTCATCGAGGCGATCGCTTTTGGATCAAAGCCGACGCCGTCATCGGCGATGGTCAGACGTGCCAAGCCACTGGCGCGGGTGAAGGTGATCCAGATGTTTTGCGCGCGCGCGTGGCTGACGACGTTGGTCACCGCTTCCTGGGCGACACGGAACAGCGTGAGTTCGGCCTCGGCGGGCAGACGAATCGCGTCATCGTCGCCGATGACGCGGATGGCGAGACCCGAGCGTCCCTGAACCGAACGGGCATAGGCGCGCAGCGCAGGCAGCAGGCCGTATTCCTCGAGTGCGACGGGGCGCAGATCAGTGATCATATTGCGCACGATAGTGATCGTGTCCGCGAGTAGCGTTCGTGAATCCTTCAGCTGCGCGGCGACCCTATGGCGCGTCTGCGCATCGAATTGCGTTTCGATGAAGCCGAGGTTGACGCTCAGTGCAGTCAGATTCTGGCCGATCAGATCGTGCAGCTCGCGCGAGAGAGCGCGCCGCTCGCTTTCCTGGGCCTCGGCAAGTTTTCGGGACAGCTCGCGCAGGCGTACGTTCGACTCTTGGATCTGTTGCTCCGCCTCGCGCCGTTCGGTGACGTCCAGGTGCGAGCCGACCAGCAGTGGCGATCCGCCATGCTCGTCCCGCACCACGACTCCCTTCGATTCTATATAGCGGTAGCCGCCGTCCTTATGGCGCATGCGGTAATGGGCCTCGTAGGCTCCGCACGGATCGGCAACGTACGCTTGTACCCGTGTCAGAGCCCGTTCGCGATCATCCGGATGCACGTGATCGAGCCACGCGTCGAAACCATCAGGGACGTCGTGCTGGGCGTAGCCGAGTTGGCCCCAGACATTGAGCGTTCGGGTCTCGTTGCTGCCTACTTTCCATTCCCACAGCCCGATGTTGGATCCTTCCACGGCCACGCGCAGGTTCAACGCCGCCAAGCGCGCCTCCCGTTCGGCGCGTTTGCGCTCGGTGATATCGCGGGTGATGCCGAGTAAAGCGATGATCTTTCCAGCGGCATCGCGCAGCGGAGTGGCGCGAGTTTCCAATCGCCGGCGCGTGCCGTTGAGGCTGATGATCGAAAACTCGAGTACCCCGTCCTCGCCGCGCATGACCCGGCGGTGCAGGTTGTGAAACGCGGGGCGGTCTTCTTCAGCGACGACGTTCAAAATCGAACGATTCAAAACTTGCGCCGACGAGTGGGCATCGAGCATGCGCAGCCCCGCCGGATTCATCTGCAGGAGGATTCCTTCTGCGCTGACGACCTTCAAGCAGTCTGGCGAGTGCAGGAATATCTCGCGCAGATACGACGGTGTGTCGACGGCAAGTTGTGTCGAATCCGGAGTCAATATTGATCCTCCTCACGCGATCAAAGACGTCGCCAATCTCAGAGGTTCGGTCGTCCCATGCACGTACCGTTGCCAGTCCCTGCAAATTATCGGCACCCCAAACAAGAATACTACCAACTGGCGAAACCGATCGCCGCCAGCGGTTGCCCGCATTTCGGCCTTGCCATTGCGATCATGAGATCTTGGGCCGCTTGTTCTGATATTGGCCGAACCGCCCGAGTTTCACTGCATCAATCCCGATGCGACCCTAGCGGGGCAATCGCCAACGGCAGTTTACGGGATATCCCAAATTGCGCACCCGACATCTGCGTATCGAAATGAATGCGTCCGGCTTCCGTCTCGCCGACGCTCGCGAGCTCGACGATACGCTGGCGCGCGCGAAACCATGATCGCTGGCTTGATCGTCATCTTCGGCTTTCTCGGCCTCGTGACGAGGACCTCCGGCTTGTGGGATGGAGCCTGGATTCATAACAAGCCCTCGATGGGCAGGATGCCGAATAACACTGCCTCCAAGCGACGTTTCAAGCCGGATCCGGGCTCGAAGTGCGCATCTGTGCCGTCGCTGTCCCGCCAGATCATGCGACGGGTATCCGCTTGCCACTCGACGCGAAAGGCGCGATCCGACTGTGTCGCGTGGGCGAAGAAATCCGCAACTCCCTGTGCCAACTGCGCGGAATCGACTATCACTCCCATCTCCGTGTTCAAGACGCGTGAGCGTTGATCCATGTTCATCGAACCGATGAACACCAGGCTTCGATCGATTACGACTGCCTTGGCATGCAGCGTGGTGCCCGACCAGATATCGCCTGCCGTGGCGGATTGCGTCTCGCGCCGCACGGGCCGCAATTCGTACAACAGCACGCCGCATGCAAGCAACGGGCGCCGATAGTGCATGTATCCGGCTTGGGCAGCCGTACTGTCTGTCGAGGCCAGCGAATTGGTGAGGACCTTGACCGTGACGCCATGCTTGGAGAGATCGCACAGCAAACGTGTGCCACTGTCACCAGGCACGAAGTACGGGGAAATCAGGAGCACTTCCTGATGGGCATCGGCGATCAGTGTCTTGATGCGGGGTACGATGCGCAGCGCCGGATCGTCTTTCGCGACCACCTTTTCGGGCTCATCAGCGACAAACGACGCGCGACCCCAAATCCAGCTGCCGTCCCGGTCCGCCGTCGCGCCCTCCGGCAACTTGTCGAGCGACGCTTGCGCGTAGTCCGACTGCGCGAATTGCCGCGCATCGTGCGCCAGCGCAGCTCGCGTGCGCGCAAGGGTGCGTTCTGGATGCTTCGGTGCGCCGAACGCCGCAACCGGATACGCCGCATCGCTGTTCCAATAGGCGTCGAATGTGCGCGAGGCCGCGGCGACGACCGGACCAATCGCGATGACGTCGAGATCACGAAAGTTGTTTGTGTCGCCGGCATCGAAATAGGCATCGCCGATATTGCGGCCGCCTATGATGGCGACATTATTGTCGACGATGAAGGACTTGTTGTGCATGCGACGATTGAGCCGACGAAACTCAAGCAGCAATTGAATGGCCTTGACTGGCGAGGGCGCGCGGGCCCGGAACGGATTGAATACGCGCACGGCAATGTTCGGATGTACGTTCAAGGCGTCGAGCAGCCCGTAATTGCCGGATAGTTCAAAATCGTCGAGCAAAATCCGGACGCGCACGCCGCGGTCCGCCGCAGTCATGAGACGTTGCGCGATCAGGCGTCCGGTAGCGTCATTGTCGAAAATGAAATACTGCAAATCGATGGAACGCTCGGCGTGATCGGCGAGCACCACGCGGCTCATCAGCGCATTCGTTCCGCCCGTCAGCAGGCGGAATCCCGATTGTTCCGGATGCAGGCGCAATTCCGACTGGATGTAGCGCGCCGATGCGGTATCCGTTACGGCGGGCAAGGCAGCGGAGGGTTCCTTGACGAAATCCGTGCGCATCGGCGCGCAGCCAAGCAACAAGGCCGCCATGCACAACAAAACGCCATGCGAAAATTGACGTGACAACATTCGGACAATTCCATCTGGCGCACGCCCCGAGTCGCTGCAAGATGATTCCGCAGACATCCGCCGCGCGTCTGATGGCGTGCAGGGTTGGATCGCCGCCCGATACGGATGAGACCGTACCGGGCGGCTAAGGGAGCGACACGGACTCGAAGACCAATGGCAAGTCATGCCGCATGCACGCCGAGGTTACTGTCGTTGTTTCCGCTCTTGGCGCCGCTCGGCAGGCTTCAAGGTCATTTCGCCAATGTCGAGGCCGACATCCACGCCTTCGCCAGCACCGGCCAATGCCAGCGATACCGTTCCTTTCGTCAGCAATTGCACGGTGCCTGACTTCACGACACCAACGTGGGCTTCTCCGTTCACATAGGATCCGAGAACGTCGTCGATCGTGCGGACGTCTGAGAACCTGCCTTTGCCACTGTCAATCCGTGACTTGCCGACGGTGAGTCCGCCGCCTTTTGCTTCGATCGCAACCCTCAGCGAGCTGCCGTCTGTACAGGTAACGATCCCCTTTCCCTCCGCGTGCTTGTAAATTGCGGACCAGCCTGCAAGCGAGAAACGCAAGTTGCAGTCCAACTGGGCTTGAGTGGCGTGCGCGCTAGGCACACCAAGCGCAAGCACCGTTGCAACCGTAGCCATTGCCATAGATTTTTGCATGAGATTTGACATGTGATACCTCCGTGGGGGGCCAGACACATGGTCTTTCGATTACCGACACCGGGGACTTTCAGCGCCGCACCATCGCGGCTGGTGTCGAGCTCGGCGAATTGCGCCAAAGGTTCAGGTCGAAGTACTTTCGACCGGGGCGCCTGGAGCATCAGGGCTGAATCGCCGATGCAACTCGACCTTGCACCCACGATCGAGAACGTAACCTGAACGTCGCGAAGGCCCAATGCATTTAATCGAAGCAGCGGAAAATGATTACCGGAGCAGTAATTTCAGCCTAAATCGATGAAGGTTTGCTGTCGGGTGGCCAGCGTCTACTATCAGGGGCCGAAGTCGACGACGTTCCGGACTCAGATTATTCGTGACGATTCCGGGCACGTTAGTTCCATTTCGCCGCGCCGGGAGTAGGATGCATGTCTAGCCGATGCCACGGGTGGCGCCGATGAAAATGTTGCTCAAAACCTGCCTTGCTACTGTATTGCTCGGCTTCGCCTCTGGCATCGCGGCGTCCCCAACGATCGAGCTCAAGGACGGTAGCCGCATACAGGGCGAGATCCTGGGCATAAACAATGGTGTGTACACCGTGCGCTCGCCCAGCATCGGCACCGTGCATGTCGCGCAGTCGAACATCGCGCGGATCGTGTACGACGGCGATGCCTCGAGTGGCGCGGGCGCATCGAGCAAATCGCCGACGCGTGACGATGACAGCCTGACCCAAAACATCTCGCAACTGCAGACGCGCCTGACCCAGGATCCGGCGATGATGCAATCGATCATGAGCTTGCAGTCCGACCCGCAGATCCAGGCCATCCTGAATGATCCGGCCATCGCCAAGGCCATTCAAGATGGCGACTACATGAGCCTGCTGGGCAACGCGAAGATCCAGGCGTTGGAAAGTGACGCGCAGTTGCAGCACCTGCTGCAGCAGGTGCATTGACCGAGAAGGAAGCTTGAGCAACGTCAGCGCATCTGGCTTGGTGATACGAACGACTTCCCCTAAGCTAATGGGCCCAACGCAAGAAATCTCCCATGCCAAACATCGCTACATTGCTAAAAGTCGAGATCATTCGCCTGTCTCGCCGCGAGATCAAAAAGGAACTCGCCGCTGTCAGGAAGGCCAACGTAACCTACCGCCATCAGATAGCCGCGCTCAAACGCCAGGTTGCCGAACTTGAGCAGAAGTGCGCACAGTTGGCCAAGCGGGCGCAGGCTACTAGTAATGAACCAGGCGTGATGCCAAACCGCCCCGTGAGGTTTGTGGCTAAGGGCTTTGCCGCTATGCGCAAGCGCCTTGGTCTTTCTGCCGCGCAACTCGGCAGGCTTGTTGGCGCAAGCGAGCAGTCGGTTTACAACTGGGAAACCAAGAAAGCTGTGCCGCGCAAAGAGGCATTAGCGGCAATCGTCGAACTTCGTGGCATGGGGAAGCGCGAAGCTCAGTTGCGCCTGGCCGAGAAGCCGAAAGCGCCAATGACGAAGCGAGCGAAGTCGAAGCGCAAGTAACCCATGTGGATGATCGAAAGGCTTCCTATGGAGCGACAGTCATGAAAGTAACGAAGAATCTCGGATTGTTCTTATTGGCTATTTGGCTGGTCCTGACCGGACTGGCGCCATTGATGCACCTCAGTTTCTCTGGCCTTGGGATGCTGATGAGTATCCTGGCCATAGCGGCAGGCATTTTGCTACTGATCGGACGCTAGTGACATCGGTGCCGGACCTGATGACCAATACACCTGTTGAACCTGC
>DATIVQ010000265.1:0-6048 GCA_035465735.1 Rudaea sp. | reverse complement strand
AGCTCGCGCGCGAGATCCGACAGATCGTCGCGGGCGCGACGCACGGTGTTGTTCATGACCTGGGTCAGGCCCGGCCGGAGTGAGCCGCCGGTGAGCTTGCGCACGTCGCGGTTGAGTTCGTCGACGCGCTTGAGCAGGTCGTCCAGTTCCTTTTTACCGGGCACGCCGAGCTTGGCCAGCGCACGTGAGACGCGATCCTCGAAAACTTGTTCCAGCCGGTCCCAGGTTTCCTGGGTACGCTCGCGCACCTGGGTGACGCCGCTTTCGACTGCATCGCGCACGTCGTCGACCTTGCCGGTGGCGAGCTTGCGGGTTTTCTGTTCCAGATTGCTGCCTTCCTTGAGCAGGGTCTCGAACATGGCACCGCCTTGCTCTTGCGCCTTGGCGAAGGCGCCCAGGCCGGCCAGCCAGATCTGCTGGGCCGATTCCATAATCGACTTGCCGCTGACCGCACCGGCGGGTTTGGCGAGTTTGGGAGCGGGCCTGGTCGGAGCGGGCTTGACCGGTTTCGGAGCGGGCTTGACCGGTTTCGGAGCGGGCTTGGCCGGCGCGTGTTTGGCTGCGGCGGGGGATTTGCGCTTCGCGGCGACAGGTTTGGAAGCCTTGGATTTGGCGGCCTTGGGCTTGGCCGGCCTTGCTTTCGGTTTGGTCTTGCTCATGTGTCCCTCCTCCATTGAAAGTTCGAACCCGGCTGCGATTCTGCCGGGCAGTGTGGACGCCGTCGCTAGAATATTCACACTATCGCATATGTTGCAATGTGGATTTTTTCGCTGGCCGCCGGCGCAGGCGGGCGCAGGGTGCTTGCAAGGGCGGATTGCCGCGCGTAGCCTGCTCCGCATGCCGGGCAGGGGACGTCCATGGGTGCCATTGGCGGTCTTCGCCGCCGTGTTGCTGTGCGTGTGCAAACTTGCGGGCGCCGTCCCCGGCATCGTGGACGTGCGTTTCCGCAACTACAGTACTCGAGATGGACTCTCGCAAGCCACCGCTACGGCGATGGCGCAAGACAGTACCGGCTTCCTCTGGGTAGGCACGCAGGATGGACTGAACCGCTTCGACGGCTACGGCTTCAAGGTATACAAGCATGTGCGCGGCCAGGCCGGGACGCTGAGCGACAACTTTATTACCGCGTTGGCCGCGGACAAGGACGGCTCCTTGTGGGTCGGCACCCAGGCCG
Source organism: Rudaea sp. (assembly GCA_035465735.1). Taxonomy (GTDB): domain Bacteria; phylum Pseudomonadota; class Gammaproteobacteria; order Xanthomonadales; family Rhodanobacteraceae; genus Rudaea. The sequence goes on along the minus strand of DATIVQ010000265.1, from coordinate 4,874 downwards.
GCGGGCTGGATCACTACGATCCGGTCCGCGGCCGTTTCGAGCATTATGCGGCCGACCCGCTGCGCAGCGACAGCCTCGCTTCCGAGCACATCACTGCGCTCATGCTCGACCGGCGCGATTGGCTGTGGGTCGCCAGCAACGGCGGCAAGCTGCAATGGCTCGATCGCGTCACCAACCGTTTCCTGGAAGCACCGCTGGGCGATCAGTCCATGCTCGCCAATGTGCGCGTGCTGCTGCAGGCGCGCGACGGTTCGGTACTGATCGGCAGCCGCGGCGGCTTGTGGCAATGCGACGTCAATGCCGGCAATCTGCATGAACTGCGTTTCGATCCGGCACGATCTTTGGATGTCAGCGCCCTGGCAGTCGGGGCAACGGGCGAGATCTGGGTGGCCACGACCGCCACCGGCATTTACCGGTTTTCGGAATCAGGCAAGCCCATGGCGTGGTACCGACAGGGTGCGGGCGACGGGCATGCGCTGCCGGGCGATGAGATCCGCGACCTGAAATTCGACCGCCAGTGGCGCCTGTGGGTCGCGACCAAGGCGAACGGCTTGCTGCGCATCGATCCGGACAGCAACCGCATCGAGCAATTCCGCCACGACCCCGCCAATCCGCGCAGCCTCGCCGCCGACCGCCAGGAAAGGATCATGATCGACCGCGACGGCCTGATTTGGGCTGGATCGTGGAACAACGGCCTCAGCGTCCACGACCTGCGCACCGAGGCCTTCGTCAGCCTGCGCTCGGTCCCCGGCGATGCGCGAACCTTGCCGCGCAATCCGGTCGTCGGCGCCTTGGCCAACCCGGATGGAACGCTGTGGTTGGGCAGTCCCGGTGGCGGCGGCCTGGTCAGATTCGACCCGGGCAAAGGCGTCGTCCAGCGCTTTGTACCGGACGAAGACAAACCGGATGCGCTGCCGGTGGCATTGATCGAACAGATCGCGCGCGGTCGCGACGGCAGCGTCTGGATCGCCACGGCTGGCGGCGGCCTGGTGCGCCTTCCGCCTGGCGGTTCCACGTTCGTCCGCTACCGGCACGATCCGAACGATCCGGGTAGCCTGGCCAGCGATGACTTGCTTTACGTCATGCAGGATCGAAAAGGCACGCTATGGGTCGGCACGACGGATGCCGGCCTGGACGAACTATGCGATGGCTGCAAGAGCTTTCGCCATCATCAGCACGACCCCGTCATGGCGGACAGCATCGGCTTCGGCCCGGTTGCGAGCGTCATGGAAGACACGCAGGGCGCGCTCTGGGTTGCCTTGCGCCCCGGCGGACTCGACCGGTACGACCGCGGCAGCGGGGGCTTCCGGCATTTCCGTGCCGACCCGCACGATCCACAATCGCTGAGCAACGACACCGTTACCACGTTCCTGCAGGACAGCAACGGTGGCATCTGGATCGGCACGCAAGGCGGCGGCATCAACCACTTGCTGCCGGACACTTACGCCAACCCACGCTTCGAGACGATATCCACCGCCGAGGGCCTGGGTGCGGACGCAATCGGCTGCATCGTCGAGGACCACCGCCATGCCCTGTGGATCAGCACGACCGCCGGCATCAGCCGCTATGATCCACCGAGCCGCCATATCGTCAATTTCGGGCCGGCGGACGGCACCCTTACGCAGGGTTATTACCTGAATGACGTGGCCGTGCTGCCGGACCAGCGCATCGTGTTCGGCGGGCCATCCGGTGCGACGCTGTTCGATCCGGCACGAGTCGGCCTGCCGCCGATTCCGGCGCCCATCCTCACCGAGGTGCTGCTCAACAACCAGCCGGTCAAGCTCGATTGGCAGGACGCGAAGTCGCCGCTGCACACCGCGCCGTGGACTGGCGGTACGGTCACGTTCGGCTACCGGCAGCGCAATATCGGTTTCGAATTCAGCGCATTCGGGTTCGCCGACCCGCAATCGGTCGAGTATTCATATCTGCTCGAAGGCCACGATGAGCAGTGGATCGATACCGATGCCTCGCGGCGATTTGCCACCTACACAGACCTGCCTGCCGGCGATTACCTGCTGCGCGTGCGTGCCCGCCGTGCCGGATTTCCATGGAATACCCGACAGGCGCGGATGTCGGTGCGCGTCCTGCCTGCGCCGTGGGTCTCGCCGCTGGCCATCCTGGGCTACTGCGCCGCACTGGTGCTGGTCGTCGGCATTGGCGGATGGCGCACGCGTGAAAGCTGGAAGCGCCAGGAGAGCGCGCGCGAGGCGATCCGTGCCAGTGCGGAACGCTTGAAGTACGCGCTGTGGGGCAGCGGCGGCGAATTGTGGGACGTCGATTTGCGCACCGGCGCATTCGTGCGCGAGAACCGGTTGCCGGATCTCAAGGTTTCCCAGTGGTTGCAGCACGAAACCGTCGCCGCGTATCAGCCCTACGTGCATCCGGAAGACTTGCCGGAGTTCAAGCGCAAGCTGATCGGGCACCTCAAGGGTGAAACTGCATTCCTGGAATCGACCTACCGCACGCCGGACACGAACGACGAATGGCGCTGGATGCTCACGCGCGGGCGCGTGGTCGAGCGCGACGCCAGCGGGCACGCGCTGCGCATGGTCGGCACCACCCAGGACATCACCACCCTCAAACAAGCCGAGGAATCGCTGCGCAAGCTGAACGAGGAACTGGAATCGCGCGTTGACGCGCGCACGGCGGACCTGCGCCGCGCGAACCTGGAGCTGCGGCAGACACTGGAACAACTCACGCAGGCACAGCGCCAACTGCTGGAATCGGAAAAGATGGCGGCGCTCGGCGGCCTTGTTGCAGGCATCGCCCACGAGATCAATACGCCATTGGGCGTGACCGTGACCGCGGCATCGCACCTGCGCGAGGAAGCGATGCGGTTCGCGCGCGCACCCATGCTGGAACCCGCAGATCTGGCCGGGTTTCACGCGACCATCGGCGAAAGTTCCGAAATCATCCTGCGCAACCTGCAGCGGGCCGACCGCCTGATCAAGAGTTTCAAGCTGGTCGCGGTCGACCAGACCACGGAAGAGCGCCGCCGCATCGAGCTTGGCGCTTACCTGAGCGAAATCCTGATCTCCCTCGGACCAAGCCTGAAGAAGACGTCGCATGACGTACGCATCGATTGTCCGGAACCGGTTCTGCTGAACACCTATCCGGGTGCGCTTTACCAGATCGTGAGCAATCTGGTGATGAATTCTCTGTATCACGCATTCGCGCCGGAGCAAGCCGGAAGCATCACCATTGGCGCGCGCCTGAACAGCAACGTTGTCGAATTGACGTATCGCGACAACGGCAGCGGCATGAGCGACGCCGTGCGTGCGCGCATCTTCGAGCCGTTCTTCACGACCCGCCGCGGCCAGGGCGGATCCGGGCTCGGCCTGCATGTGGTCTACAACCTGGTGACACAGCTGCTCAAGGGCAGCATCCGCGTCGACAGTGCACCGGGCGCGGGCGCCGCGTTCGACATCTTCCTGCCGCGCGACGCCTTATGAAACCTCAATCCGGCAACTGTGCGCGCACCGCCTGCACTCGATCCCAGTTCTCGAACAGCAGTTCCACGAGGCGCGGTTCGAACTTCACGCCGCTCTGCTCGATGATGAAGGCGCGTATGTCCTCGGCCGGCCACGGCTCCTTGTAGCAACGCCGGCTGCCGAGTGCATCGAACACATCCGCGAGCATGGTGATGCGGCCACCGATCGGGATGTGCTCGCCGCTAAGGCCGCGCGGGTAGCCGGAGCCGTCCCAATTTTCGTGGTGCGTCATGGCAATTTCGGCGGCGAGCTGCAGCAACGGACGCTGCGACATCGTCAGCAGTCTGGCGCCAAGCTCGGCATGCGTGCGCATGATCGTCATTTCCTCGGCTGTGTGCGACCCCGGCTTGTTGAGTACCGCATCCGGGATGCCGATCTTTCCGATGTCGTGCAGCGGCGAGGCAGTGCGCAAGGCGTCGGTGGTTTTCTCGTCGAGTCCGTAGAACTGGCCGAGCAGTTCGGCAATCATGCCCACGCGCTTGACGTGGGCTGCGGTTTCCCAGGATCGCGTTTCGGCCGCTCCCGCGAGCAGATGCACCATTTCCAACTGGCTGTCGAGCAGGTCGCGGTTCAGGTGCAGGTTTTCGTAGGCTACCGAAATATTGGTCGCGAACACTTCCAGCAGACGGTGCGTCAGATCGTTGCCCGGCTGGCTCTCGCCGACATAAGCCAGGTTCTCTTGCGCGCGCGAGTCGCCGACGAAGAGCACGAAATGATCGTCGCCGAACACGTGCTGGCGGTTGCCGATGGCGTGGCGCAGCGAGGCGACGATCTTGGGGGCGAGTTTTTCGTCGGCGTTGCGGCCAACCATGGCGCGGTAACCGCCGGTGGCGGCGGCCACGGGAAGATGCTCGGGCAGCCCCGAGCCGCCGTTGGCCACGCGGCAGAACAGCGCGCCACGCGTGCCGCCGATGAGATCGGCGATCTGTTCCATGGCGGCGATCGCGAAGCGTTGCGAATGCTCATGCGAGAAAATGTAGGTGGAGGCGTCGATGACGCGTTCCAGGCCGCGCCGGCTGGCCTCGATCAGGCGCATGTCGCGGTAGCTGCGCAGCGCAGCGAACATGGTCGTGGCGAGCTTCTGCGCGGTGAGTTCGGTTTTTTCCTTGTAGTCGTTGATGTCGTAGTTGGCGATGACGTGCTGTTCCGGCGCCTGCCCGGGCTGGCCCGTACGTAGCACGATGCGCACGAAATGGTTGCCATGGCGCTCGCGCACGGTACGCACCAGGTCGAGCCCGGCCTTGTCGGTTTCCATCACCACATCGAGCAGCATCACGGCGACGTCCGGATGCTCGCGCAGCAGCGCTTCGGCCTGGGCCGCGGAGTTCGCGTTGAGGAATTGCAGCGGGCGATCGGCAAAGCGGAAGTTGCCCAGCACCAGGC
>DATIVQ010000264.1:0-13290 GCA_035465735.1 Rudaea sp. | reverse complement strand
AGGGCCGCAACCGCAAGTACCAGGCCGTGCTGCCACTCAAGGGTAAAATTTTAAATGTGGAAAAAGCGCGCTTTGATAAAATGTTGTCTTCGGCCGAAGTCGGCACCCTGATCACCGCGCTCGGTTGCGGCATCGGCAAGGAGGAATTCAACCTCGCCAAGCTGCGCTACCACCGCATCATCATCATGACCGACGCCGACGTCGACGGATCGCATATCCGCACGTTGCTGCTGACGTTCTTCTACCGGCAGATGCCCGAGCTCATCGAGCACGGCTATGTCTACATCGGCCTGCCACCGCTGTACAAGCTCAAGCAAGGCAAGCAGGAGCTCTACCTGAAGGACGACGCTGCGCTCAACGCCTACCTCGTCTCCAACGCGGTCGATGGTGCGCAGCTCGAGCCCGGCGGCGGCGCACCGCCGATTTCCGGCGTGGCCCTGGAACGCCTTCTGCTGGATTTCCATGCGGCGCAGGAGCAGATCGACCGTCTCGGCCAGCGCTGCGATGCGGCAGTGCTCGGCGCGATGCTCGACGCGGACGTTCCCGCCGATGCGTGGACACGGCCCGACGTGGCGCAGGCCTGGGTCGCGCGGTTGACGACGAAGGTCAACGCGCAAGGCCTGGGCAAGCCGGCGTATGTCTTGAGTATTCGTGCGGCGACGGCCGAGCATCCGCCCGCGCTCGTCGTTGAACGCGAGCATCACGGCCTGCGCACGATCCAGGTTTTGCCCGCGGCGTTTTTCGCGGGTGCGGAATTCCGACCGATTCGGCATGTCGCACAGCAACTCGACGGTCTGATCCGCGCAGGCGCGAGCGTACGCCGCGACAGCGCCAGTGCCGCGGCGATGACTTTCGGGCAAGCTTCCGCCTGGCTGCTGGAACAGGCCAAGAAAGGCCGTACGATCCAGCGCTTCAAGGGACTGGGCGAAATGAATCCGGAGCAGCTGTGGGAGACCACGGTCAATCCGGACACGCGGCGTTTGCTCCAAGTCAGCATCGAAGACGCCGTCGCCGCCGACCAGATCTTCTCCACGCTGATGGGCGACGTGGTCGAGCCACGCCGCGACTTCATCGAACAAAACGCGCTGCGCGTCGCGAATCTGGACGTATAAACGGCAAGCTTGAGCGGAAAACTTGAGCGGAATACGCGCACCGGTTAACCTCCGTTTCCCCCGGCGCGCGTTAAACTAGATACGACAGCGATCGTAAGGAGAGGGCAATGATCAAGAATCCGAAACAGTTCGTCCGCGCCGCGTTGAGCTTCTTGCTCGCGCTCGCCGTAGGCATGGCCTGCGTCGCTGCCGTAGCCAAGGACAAGAAGGAGGAAACCCGTTATCCGGACGCGACCCGGCATGCGCCGAAATCCGACCTGTCCAGCCAGTCGGATCAAAAGGCGCTGCAGGCGGCAATCGACGCGGTCAACAGTGGCGACAACGCCAAGGCCCAAACCGAAGCACAGAAAGTCATCGATTCCAGCCGCAGCAAGTACGCCAAGGGCATTGCCCTGCAGGTATTGGCGAACATCAAGTTCAACGACCAGGATTACAAGGGTGCGATCGCCACCTACAAGCAACTGGTGGAACTGGATTCCGTCTCCAATGACACCTATTTCGATTCGATGTACAACATGGCTGCGGCGTACATTGCCGACGGGCAATATCAGGCCGCGCTCGACGAGTTGAAGGTCTGGCGCGCGCAGGGCAAACGCGAAACCGCCGATTCGTATGCGTTGGAAGGCAACGCCGACTATCGCCTGGAGAAGTATCCGGAAGCCATCGCGGCGATGAAGAAGGCGATGTCCATGACCGACAAGCCCAAGGAATCGTGGAACAGCATTCTGATGGCGAGTTACTCCGAGAGCGGTCAGGCCGGGCAGGCTTCCAGCGTCATCGACGACCAGTTGGCCAAGGACCCGACTAACAAGGCGCTGGCGCACAACGCACTGGTGGTCTACACGCAGGCGAACCAGTCCGACAAGGCCCTGGCTCTGCTCGACCGCGAACAGAAACAGGGCATGATCAGCAGCAGCGACGATTACGTTTCGGCCGCAAGGTTCTATGCCAGCATCGCGCAAAACGATGCGAAACCCGAAGTCGCGCTCAAGGGTGCGCAGCTTTTGCAGCAGGGCCTGGACAAGGGCGCGGTCAAGGCCAGCGCGGAAAACTACAAGCTGCTCGGCGATTCGTACATGATCGCGCAGAAGGAAGACCAGGCCCTGGTTGCCTATGCCAAGGCCTCGCCCCTGGCGGCCAACGGCGATCTCGATTACCTGCGCGCGGAGATTCTCGGCTCGCAAACCGAGTGGGCGCAGGCGCGTGACGTGTTGCAAAAAGGCATCGCGCGCGGCGTGACGCACAAGGGCAAGGCCTGGCTGCTGCTCGGCAAGCTGAACCTCGGCAACAAGGACAAGGCGGCGGCCAAGGCTGCTTTCCTCAAGGCTGCGCAAGAAGCCGAAACGCACGACGAGGCACAGGCCCAGCTGGCCAAGCTCCGCGGCAAGAAATGACCTCTGAACGGACGTCCGTTCGTCCGGAAAACACGGCGAACAGAAGAGTATTCGATTAGAGTATCTATACAAATACGGGGCGCTGGTGTAATTTAATCGGCTCCCATGCAATGACAACGCCCGTGCGACGGCAGACGAGAACACGCCGCTCGCGCGGGAGCGACTGAGGCAGACTGGTTCACACGATGGCGTACGACTCCTATCAAGAAACCGAGCCGTTTAACTGGAGGCGCACCATCGGGCTTGCCGCCACGTTCGCGCTGCATGCATTCGCGTTCATGATGCTGCTTGCCCCGGTAACGCCGCCGCAGGCCCAGGACAAGACCAAGGACAACGTCGTGACGGTGGAATTCATCCCGCCGCCGCCGCCGCCGCCGCCGCCGCCACCGCCGCCGCCGGAACCGCCGAAGAAGCCGCCGCCGAAGATCGTCGAGCACATCAAGCCGCCGCCGGTCGCACCGCCGCCGCCGCCCGCGCCGGTGGAAGCGCCGCCGACGCCGATGTCGATTCCGACGCCGCCCGCGCCGCCTGCGCCGCCGCCGCCGCCGCAGGACATCGCGCCGAGCGAAAACATCAGCTATCGCAGGATGCGCCCCCCGCGCTATCCGCCGATCGCGATCCGCGAGCACCATTCGGGCAAGGTCGTCCTGAAAGTGCTCATCGGTCTGGACGGTTCGCCGAAGGAAATCACGGTGGAGAAATCCAGCGGTTACCGCGAGCTGGATCAGGCCGCAATTGCCGCTGCGAAGACCTGGATGTTCAATCCCGGCACGCGCAACGGCAAGGCGTACGAAGGGTATGCGCTGGTACCGATCGACTTCAATTTGAACGAGCTTTGATTGGCGGCGGCTAGCGTCCGTCCGCGACTGGTGACACCATAGACCTCTCACTTCAAAGGTAGTGTTATGTTACAAGATGCAGGTTCGACTCAATCCGCCGCTCCACCGCCGGCCGATGCGGCCGCCGCGGTTACGGCAGCTCCCGCCGGTGCGGTTGCCGGCCATGGCGATGCCGCCGCCCTGACCCACATGGGCTTCAACGATCTGGTCCATCACTTCGATTGGCTCAGCTGGTTGGTGTTCATCGTGCTGGTGGTCATGTCCATCGGCTCATGGCTATTCATCGTGATCAATGGTTGGCGCGTATTCGCCATCCGTTCGCGCGCCGACCGCGTGCGCCATGTGTTCTGGGATACGACGTCAGCGCAGGAAGCCGTGCGCGTGATGGAAGAGCAGCCCAAGTGGGAACCGTTCTCGAAGATCGCGCTGGAATGCGCCTCGGCCGCTGCGCACCATCAGCGCCACGAGGGCAGCCGCCTGGTCGAGGCGCTGAACCGCTCCGAATTCATCGATCGCGCGTTGCGTCAGGGTGTGACCCGCGAGAGCGGCCGACTTGAAGGCGGCCTGACCTGGCTCGCCACGACCGGGTCGACAGCGCCGTTCCTGGGCCTGCTCGGCACGGTGTGGGGCATCTACCACGCCCTGATCAACATCGGTGCATCGGGTAACGCCGGTATCGAAACCGTTGCCGGTCCGGTCGGCGAGGCGTTGATCATGACCGCCATTGGTCTGGGCGTCGCCATCCCGGCCGTACTCGCCTACAACGCCTTGACCCGCGCCAATCGCGTGACCAACGCCCAATTCGACGAATTCGCGCATGACCTGCATGATTTCTTCGCCACCGGCGCACGCGTGGAAGCCGGCGCCGCACCGGTCATGGGCAAGTCCGCCGCGGCCGCGCCGAGGAAGTAAGTCATGGCGTTCAGCACCGGCGGCGGAGAAGGCGCCGTGATGGCCGAAATCAACGTCACGCCGCTCGTCGACGTGATGTTGGTACTGCTGATCATTTTCATGATCACCGCGCCCCTGGCCTCGCACAAGATCAAGGTCGAGCTGCCGATCGCGAGCCTGGACAATCCGCCCGACGAGGGCGCGAGCCATCCGATCACGCTCGCCGTGAAGGACACCGGCGACTTATACTGGGACGACGAGCCCGTGACCGAGGCCAGCATGGTGGCCAAGCTGCGCGTCGCCGCGCAGCGCCAGCCGCAACCGGAACTGCAGATCCGCGCCGACAAGGACACCGAGTACTCGCTCATCTCCACGGTGATGGGCGACGCCAAGGCCGCCGGCATGGTCAAGCTCGGCTTCATCACCCAGGCGCACGGCGCCGAATCGCACTGACCCGCCGCCGCCCGCGGGCGGCGCGCGATTTCGCATCGAGGTAACGCAACATGGCATTCACCACAGGCGGCGGTAGCGGACCGATGGCGGACATCAACGTGACGCCGCTGGTCGACGTCATGCTCGTGCTGCTCATCATCTTCATGATCACGATGCCGCTGCTCTCGCACAAGATCCAGATCGACCTGCCGCAGCCGACGCCGCCGCCCGCGGTGCCGCCGCCGCCGCCGCCTGATCCGATCAAATTGCAGGTGCAGGCGAACGGCCAGTTGTTTTGGAACGACGAGCCGATCAGCGAGGACGCGTTGCGCGCGCAGTTGCGCGTGACTGCGCAGAAGGATCCGCAGCCCGAGCTCGACATCAAGCCAGACCGCACGACGAAGTACCAGCTCGTGGCGGCGGTCATGGCCGACGCCAAGAACGCCGGAATGATCAAGATCGGTTTCGTCTCACCCGCCAGCGATCAATAGGCCGCTTCGGAAGCCAGTTCGCCGGACGCCGCGGAAACGCGGCGTTCGCATTTCAGGTGCCCAGGATCTTAAGATAGGAGCGCACGGTCGGCGCCAATCCCGCGTACAGCGCCTCGCCGATCAGGGCGTGGCCGATCGAGACTTCCGCCAGATGCGGAATTGCCGCCTTGAGTGCGGGCAGGTTCGCCTGGTCCAGGTCGTGGCCGGCGTTTACACCCAGCCCTGCCGAGCGCGCGGCTTCGGCGGATTCGACACAGGATGCGAGTTCGCGCCGGCAATCGCCGCGTGCGAATGCCGCCGCATAAGGCCCCGTATACAACTCCACGCGGTCTGCGCCGAGTTCCGCTGCACGTGCAATGTCGGCGGTACCGGCGTCCATGAACAGACTCACGCGTGCGCCGCAGGCCCTCAGCTCCGCAATCAGCGGGCGCAGGCGCGCCGCGTCCGCGCGCAGGTCGAAGCCGTGGTCGGAAGTGATTTGACCGTCGTTGTCTGGCACCAGGGTACATTGCGCGGGACGCGTCTCGCGCACCAGCGCGAGCAATCCCGGATAACCCTCGCGCGGCGGCGCGAAACCATTGCCCTCGATGTTGAATTCGATGCCGTTGATGCACAACGTGGTGAGCACGCGCACGTCTTCGGCGCGGATATGACGCCGGTCCGGGCGCGGATGCACGGTGATGCCCTGGCAACCGGCGGCGATGCAGGCTTGCGCGGCTCGGCGCACGTCCGGCTCGTCACCGCCGCGCGAATTGCGCAACACGGCGATCTTGTTGACGTTGACGCTGAGCGCGGTCATGCGCTGAGCATACGCATGCGCATCACGCCGCGCTAGCGCAGCACCGGTACGCGCCATTCGATGCGCTCGGCATCGCGCTCCGTGCCGGCAAGCACGATCTTCATCGCCGTGACCTTGTGTCTTTCATTGCGCAGGAAGCGGATTTCGCACGCACCCTGCGCATCGGCGAAGCGATCCGGTGCGAAGGCGGCGAGGGTGAACGCCGCTTGCCCGCTCGGCTGTGCGCTCAATACGTCACCGCGGACGGCGATGCGAAGCAGGCTGGCGCTATCGACGCGATAATCCCCGGAATAGTCGCGAAGCGTATCGGGGTCTGCGGCCAATGCCTTGCGTGCCAACGCTGGCGCCTTATCGCTCAGGCGTTGGGCGAGGACGTTCATGCCGGAGTGGCCGAGTAGAACGGATGCGACCGTGCCGCCTTCGCGCTGGAAGGAAAGCACGAATGCATCGCCCGCCGCGGCGAAAACATCGTGGCCGACGGCGCGCAATTGCGCAGGAAACCGACCCGGAAACTGCGCGCTCAGACCATGCGCACTGGCGCGCACCACGAAAACACTTCCGCCGTCGACCCGGTACAGCCCGGGGTAGGCGGCCAATTCGGTGGCAGCGGGTGGAGCCGGCGGCGGCGGCGGCAAGGGTGGCGGCGTGCGCGCCTGCAGCCAGGCGATGCCGAGCGCGCTCAAGTCGGCGTCGGTGTTGCCGAGCAACACCAGTCCCTGCTGCTTGTCGGTGCGAAAGCCGAGGAACACCGAAAAGCCCGCCGTACGGCTGGCGCGCCAGACCAATGGCCAGGATTGATCGCCGTCGGCGACGTCGACCGTATTCCAGCCAAGGCCCACGCTTTGCGCCGCGTCCCCCTGTGGCTGGCGCGTCAGCAGCAGTGCCGCGCGCAGCGGCGATCGTCGCGGCGTCAAATTCGCTTGCAGGAAATTCAATAAATCGGGAAGCGTCGCGCGCAGGCCCGCCGCGCCGGCCAGCGCGCCGAAATGCCAGTGCGGCGCGGGCTCGCCGTGGCCATAACCCGACAGCAGATGCGCATCGTCGCCAAAACCCGTGCGTGCCATGCCGAGCGGATCGAGCACCCGCGACACCAGCACGACCGCGAAGCGCTGTGCATACGCGCGCCCGAGTGCGGCGCCGAGCAAACCGGCTTCGAGGATCGAATAATGCGGCTCGTCGCTGTCGGCGGAGAGCTTGTCGTTGGCGAGGAAAGTCATCAGCGCGACTTGATCGAATCCGGCATAGGGGTCGCCGACATCGGCCGGAAACAGGTTCGGTGGTGCCACCGGCAAGCCGGATTGGCGCGTGGCAAGTTGGCGCAGGGTGATCGCGCCGAGCGCCGGGTCGGCGAAGGCGAAATCCTTCGGAACGAGATCGCGCAACGGGGTCTGCAGGCGAACTTTGCCGTCGATCGCGGCCTGGGCGAGCAAAATGCCGGTGAAGATCTCGCTGGCAGCGCCGATCTCGAAGGTGCTGTCGGCATCGGGCTTGCGGGTGTTGCCCAGATACCAGGTCTGCTGCTGATCCGGACCGGTCATCGTGCCATCGATCCAGCCAACCGCGAGTTGCCGGTACAAGCCGCTGTTCACGCCCTCTTGCAGGCGCTCCAGGTACGCCTGCGTCGGCACCGGCTGCGCGCTCGCAAGCGCCGGGATCAGGGCGAACAGAAGGAGGATTCGGAATTTGATCGGATCACCACCGCGCCGGAACCACGAATAAAGGATAACGGATGCGCGTGGAGAAAAATCCACGTCCGTGAGGCATTGAATATACAAACTTAATGCTGCGCCGCAGAAAACCTTCCGCACTTACGGGCAGCGTTCGGGGATCTCGCGCCAGATGACCGGATCCCAATACGCGCCGTGGGCGAAGTCCGAAGCCTTGTCGGTGTTCAGGCGCGCGGCGAGGAGCGCGGTGGTGTTTGCTTTCACCGTCACGCTCAGCTCCTTGCTCGTATCGCGGCGCGAGCGTAGCGTGGCGAAAGCGCCAACGCCCATTTCCTCGGTCGGGATGTTCTCGGCGACCAGCAGTTTGTGCATGCCTGCGGCAACGCGGAAGGACGGCGTGCCGGTCGGTCCCGGCGAGGTGCCGTCGAGGAGCAGGATCTTGGCGCGATACAGGTGTTCGCTGCGCGGCGCGACGTCGAATGTGCTGATGCGACCACATCCCCCTTCCATGGGGGGATTGCCCGTCTCGGCCGGCGCTGCGGAAGCCAGCACCGCGGCGCCTTGCAGCGGTGCGTTCATCGCCAGCATCACGCCGTCGCGCAGCACGCGCAGGCGCAAGGGCGCCGCGGGCGCCAGATCGGCGAGGGACGAGTTGAGCGTCGCCGCCGCGAGCGCGTGGCCGCTGTCATCGGCGCCCAGGTTTGCCAGCGAGGTGCCGTTGACGTCGACGAGCACATCGCCCGGGCGCAGGCCGAGCTGATCGGCGACGCTGCCGGGTGTGGCGCCGAGCACGCGCAATCCGTCATGCGCGGCTTGGGCGTCAGCCGAGTCCAGGATCAGTCCGAGTGCAGCGGATGGCGATGCCGCCGCGACCGCCGCCGAGCACAGCAGGAGGATCGAAGCGAAGGCGATGCGTGGGTTCATGATGTCATCTCAAATCTGCGAAGGAAGGACCTGTTGCCGGCGCACCGACAACAGGGCGTCGAGCAATTCGCTGCGGCGTTGCCATAACGGATCGAGATCGCGTGCTGCCGCACCGTGGTCGTAAGCGGCCTGCAGATGGCGATCCAGGTGCGCGAGCTCGGTCTCGGCCAGCTGTGCCATCGGATCGCTCGCGACCGGCGTTGGCAGGGTGTCCAGTTGCAATTCCAGTGCTTGCGCCCGCGCCTGCCAGTCGACCGCAGGCGCGGCGGCATGCCGCCATGCGGAGGTGGAGAGGGCCAGGACGGCGAGAAGAGCAAGGCCGCCGCAGGCCGCGGCCAGCCGACGCCGACGCCGTTGCCGTCTGCGCGCCGCATGCGCGCTGGCGATGCGCGGCCAAAGATCCGCCGGCAGCACATACGCAGCAGTGGCAGCCCGCAGGCGCGCGGCGAGATGGAAGTTCGTTTCGAATTCGCTCATAAGGCCACCTGCGATGCGGAAGCGGCGGATGCGGCCAGCGCGTGCAGTCGTTTGAGCGCGCGCGAGAGGATGGATTTGGAATAGCTTTCGCTCTGTCCGAAAAGCGCGCCAAGCTCAGCGTGCGTGTAGCCTTCCAGTTCGTGCAGGACGACGATCGCGCGCGCGCGCGGCGACAGATGCCCGAGCAGGGAATCGGCATCGACGAGACCCGCGGTGTCTGATGCCGCGGCGATGGTCTGCTCGAACATCGCTTCGGCGTCGGTATCGGCGAGATGGCGTTGGCGGCGCAGCCAGTCGATGCCGGTATTGGCGGTCAGGCGCTTGAACCACGCACCGAACGGTGCTTCCCCGCGATAGCTGGCGATGGTGTCCATCATTTTCAGGAATGCCTCGTGCACCAGATCCTCGGCCGGCTGGCGCTGCCCGGTCAGGCGCAGCCCGAGCTGGAAACAGGCGCGTCCGTAGCGCCGGTAGATTTCCTCGAACGCCGCCATGTCGCCGCGCTGTGCGCGTGCCAAGGTCATCGCATCGATGTCCTGGGCGAATCCCGTGGCCAGCCTGTCGTTCACTGTTCGGAAGACGTCGTGCGCGGGAGAATCGTCGCAATCGCTACCAGTGCAACAGCTGTATCTGCGATATGCCGTCGCGGCTGATGGCGATCAGCGCGCTGCCGCCGCCGCGCTCGATGCGCAACTGCAGGCGATGGTCGTCGGCAGAGGCCACGAACCCCTCAATTTGCTTGCCGCCGACCGTTATCAGGCGCACGTGGCGGCCGGACAGTTGCGGTAGGCTGGAAAAATCGACGACGCTGTAGTCCTTCTGCGGCGGCGTGGCTTCCGGCAGTTCTTCGATGACGCCCGGCTTCCAGATCAAGGCTTGCGTGGACGTGGTCGGCGCGCCCGTGGAGGTCGTCGCGTCGACCGGCGGCACGGGATTGTGCGACGGCGCGGCGGGCGCGACGACTTTTGGCGGCAACAACTTGGCTTCGGCGCGATCCAGATAATCTTCCGGCTTCGGGTTCGAGATGGGCGCCGTGGTTTTCTCCGGTACCGGATTGTCAGCAGGCGGTGCGGTGGAAGCCACCGCTGGCACGGCAACGGGCTTCGTTCCCGCTGCCGTTTCCTTGGTAGCTGGTGCGGATGACGCCGGCACGGCAACGGTGGCGGGCGGAGAAGGTGGAGGATTTTCCTGGGCGGGTGCCGGACTTGGCGGTGCCGGTGCGGCCGCGGGATTGCTGAACGTGGCAGCGGCGACAGGTGCAGCTGGCGCGGCTGCGTCCTCCGCCAACGGCGCGGTCGATTCGGGGGCCGGCAGGAAAGCGAGCCGGAACATGATCGGCGGCTTGTCCTGATAACGCGCAGTGACGTTGAGCTGGCGCAACAGCTCCTCGCGCGAGGTCGTTGCCCAGGCACTCACGGAAAACACGGCATTCGGCAGGCTCAGCAGGCGCAGGCTGCCGCCGTGTCCGGCCAGGGTCTTGTACATCTGCATCACTTCGTCGGCAGGCTGGATGCGGGACTTGAGCAACAACGCTTGCACCGCGGCAGCGTGACGGTCGGCGAACTGCGCCGGCGTCAGGTCATCACGCTTCGCGCAATACGCGTTGCGGCGAGGCATGAAGCCGCCATCGGTGTACGTGGCCGAAACCTGGTCGAAGTGTGTCGTGTCCCAGAATTTCGGTTGCATCAGCATGGCCGGATCAAAGCGGCTCATGTCCGCCTCCAGCGCCAGCGTTGCGAATCCCGGCGCGGACAGGCTCAGCGTAGCGGCGAGCGTGTGCTGGCCGGCGTCGTACCGGTACTCGAAACGTTCACGCGAGGGTGTTGCGGTATCGAGTCCCATGCGGCGCCAGTCGCCGGCACCCAAGCGTGATTGGCACCCGGCCGACGCGAACAGCGTGAACGTTCCTGGATCCAGCCAGAGCGGATCCAGCCACGGTTCCGGGGGAAGACCCAAGCCGACGGCAGTGATGCCGAATTGTGCGGGCACGGTATTTTCGTGCAGCAGTGCATGCTTGAACAGCCAGAACAGACCGGGCGAATCGAACGCCACGCTGTCTGCGCGGTAGATGCGGTGCGAACCCTTCGGCGCAACGCTCACACCGCTGAGGGTCACGCTGCCGTCGAGGCCCGCGGCGAGGCCGTCGTATCGGATTTCGGCGTACGGCGCGAGCGCGTCGGTCACGCGCTGCGCATCATGGCTGACCGCGTACCAGGCCCCGAGCTTGAGCGCTCCGGCGAGGACGATCGCGAGCAAGACGATGTTGCGCAGCCATTTCCACATGGCATGTAGCCCGTGCGTGCGGAATAGGGAAACTTAGCCTTATTACCCGCATTGGGCAATGCCCGGATCAGTTTTGGGCGACGAACGCACGCACCCGGCTGACCGGACCGAGCCAGGCCAACGCACCCAGATACGCGGGCGCCGGGTCGAGCGTCAAGACTTGCCAGGGGTTGCCGGCAGCGGGTGCGACCTTACCGGCAGGATCAGTTTCGAATTCGACACGGTCGAGTCCGAAACCGATGCCGCGGCCGTGCGCCTTGAGGACGGCTTCCTTGGCGCACCACAGGCGCAGGAAGGCTGCCTGCCGCGCCGGTTCGGCCAGGCGTTCTAGTGCCGCCGTCTCGGCCGGATGGAAGAACCGGCGTGCCAGTTCCGCGGTGCTCCGGACATGGCGCCGTGCCGACTCCAGATCCACACCCAGCGGCAGGGTGCGGCTGACGCCAAGCAGTAGCGCGTCGGCTGCGTGCGAGAGGTTGAATTCCAGTCGCGCATCGACCACGCGCGGCTTGCCGTGTTCGCCGCGTTCGATGCGAACGGTTTCGACGGGCCGATCCAGATACGCCGAGAGCAGTCTACGCACTGGCGCCGAAACGGCGGCATCCGACGTCTTCTTCCATTGTGGAAAAAACCACAAGTGGATTTCGTCGTTCGCCAGTGGCTGCGGCGGCGAAGCCAGCGCGAAATCCGCCGCCGCGGATGCAATCACTTCAGCAACCGCGTATCCACCAGGTGTTGCACCACGGATGGATCGGCGAGGGTGGAAATGTCGCCCAGGGCGTTCGGCTGGTTCTCGGCGATCTTGCGCAGGATGCGGCGCATGATCTTGCCCGAGCGTGTCTTCGGCAGTGCCGGCGCCCAGTGCAGGTGGTCGGGCGTCGCGATCGGGCCGATCTCCTTGCGCACATGCGCAACCAGTTCCCGACGCAAGTCCTCGCTCGAATCCACGCCGGCCTTGAGCGTGACATAGGCGTAGATGCCCTGGCCCTTGATGTCGTGCGGAAACCCGACGACTGCCGCTTCGGCGACCATCGTGTGCGCGACCAGCGCGCTTTCCACTTCCGCGGTGCCGAGACGATGCCCGGATACATTGATCACATCGTCGACGCGGCCGGTGATCCAGTAATAGCCGTCGGCATCGCGGCGCGCGCCGTCGCCGGTGAAATACATGTGCGGATACGCCTTGAAATAGGTGTCGATGAAACGTTGGTGATCGCCGTACACCGTGCGCATCTGGCCCGGCCAGGAATCGAGCAGGACCAGATTGCCTTCGCATTCGCCGTCGAGAATGTTGCCAGTCGCGTCGACGATAGCAGGCCTGACGCCGAAGAACGGCTTGGTCGCCGAACCGGGTTTCTGGTCGATCGCGCCGGGCAGCGGCGAAATCAAGATTCCGCCGGTCTCGGTTTGCCACCAGGTGTCAACGACCGGGCAGCGGCCGTCGCCGATCACGCGCCAGTACCATTCCCAGGCTTCCGGATTGATCGGCTCGCCGACCGAACCGAGCAGGCGCAGGGAAGAGCGCTTCCATTTCTTCACCGGCGCCTCGCCCTCGCGCATCAGCGCGCGGATGGCGGTCGGCGCCGTATAGAACAGCGTCACCCGGTGTTTGTCGATGACCTGCCAGAAGCGGCCCGAATCCGGGTAATTCGGCACGCCCTCGAACATCAGCGAGGTGGCGCCGTTGGCGAGGGGGCCGTAGACGATGTAGCTGTGGCCAGTGACCCAGCCCACGTCCGCCGTGCACCAGTAGACGTCGTCCTCGCGAAGGTCGAACACGCATTCGTGCGTGTAGGCGCAGAACACGCCGTAACCGCCCGTCGTGTGCAGCACGCCCTTGGGCTTTCCGGTCGAGCCCGAGGTGTACAAAATGAACAACGGATCCTCGGCGCCCATCGCCTCGGGCGTACATTCGGCGTCCTGCACGGCGACGAGCGTATCCCAGGAACGGTCGCGTGGGGCCTGCATCGGCACCGGCGCGCCG
>DATIVQ010000263.1:0-4071 GCA_035465735.1 Rudaea sp. | reverse complement strand
GATTCCCGCGCGCCCACCGTTCGCCGCTGTCTGCGCGAGTTCCGCCAGCGACTGTTCCGGATAATTGAGCGCGCGCAGCAGCATGGGCAGGTTCAGGCCGGAGACGCGGCGCACGTCGAGTCCCATTTCGGGCAGGCGCTGCGCGACGTTGCTCGGCGTGGCGCCGTAGACATCGACGAGCACCAGCACGCCGGCGCCGGAATCGAGTTTGCGCACGCGCGCGGCGGCCTCGCGCAGGGCGGCGTCGACATCGCTGCCAGGCGGAATCGCCTGTGCCTCCAGCGCCAGCGGAAGGCGGCCGAGGATGTGCCGCGCCGTGGCGATCAGCGCATCGCCCATCGCCTCGTGGGTGAGCAAAAGCAGTCCGACGCTCATTCCAGCTCCCGGTGGAAAGTCAGCACCTGCTCGCGCTCGGCGCGGAAATGCGCGGCGAGCAGCTCGGCCAGGTATACCGAGCGATGGCGGCCGCCGGTGCAGCCGATGCAGATGGTCACGTAGGAGCGGTACTCCGATTCGAAGCGCGGCAGCCAGGCTTCGAGGAAATCGCGCACCTGCGCAAGGTACTGGCCGACTTCCGCCTTGCCCTCGAACCAGGCGCGCACCGCGGCGTCGCGGCCGGACAGCGGCCGCAGCGGCGCCTCCCAGTGCGGGTTCGGCAGGCAGCGCGCATCGAACACGAAATCAGCGTCCACCGGCACGCCGCGCCGGTACGCGAAAGATTCGAACAGCAGCGAGAGTGGGCCGCCGGCCATGCCCAGTTCCGTCGCGATCAGGCGGCGCAACTGGTGCACGTTCAGGTCGCCGGTGTCGACGCGGCGCTCCGCGATCGCCACCACCGGCTCGAGCAATTTTCGCTCGCGCGCGATCGCCTCGCCAAGCGATACCCCGCTGCCGGTGAGCGGATGGCGCCGGCGCGTGTCCGAATAGCGCTTGAGCAGCACCTCGTCGCGCGCATCGAGGAAGATCAGTCGGTACTCGACGCCGCGTTGGGCGAGGTCGGCCAGGATCGCCGGCAACTGGTTCAGGTCCTGCGGCCGGTTGCGCACGTCGATGCCGACCGCCAGGCGCGGATGTACGCGCGCGCGCATGGCCTCGGCAACGAACGCCGGCAGCAGCGCGCCGGGCAGGTTATCCACGCAGTAATAGTCGAGGTCTTCCAGCGCACGCAACGCAATGGTCTTGCCCGAGCCCGACATACCGCTGACGATGATCAATTTCGTCGTCGGAATTGCACTCACGCCGTTGTCAGAAGGAGAAGCCATGTTTGGAGAGCGCTATCCGGTCACCACGGCGCCTGCCGTTGCATCTGGTGCGCCTGGCGGTCGAGAAAGGTCTGCGCCGGGTCGATGCCCTTGGTCTTGAGCACGTGGTTTCGCACGGCGGCTTCGACCAGCACCGCGAGGTTGCGGCCGGGGGCGACGGGAATCGTGGCCTGCGGGATCTTGGTATCGAGGATGTCGCGATAACTGTTCGCGCCGTAGATGCGTTCCAGCCCGCTTTGCTCGATCGGCTGGTCGCGGGGCAGCAGCGCCAGATGCACGACGAGGCGCAGGTATTTGGACGGCTTTACCGCCGTCTGGCCGAACATCTCGCGCACGTTGAGGATACCCAGGCCGCGCACCTCCAACAGGTCCTGCAGCATTTCCGGACAGGTGCCGTCGATCACGTCCGGCGCGATCTGGATGAATTCCGGCGCGTCGTCGGCGACCAGGCGATGGCCGCGCGTGATGAGTTCCAGTGCCAGCTCGCTCTTGCCGGAACCCGACTCGCCGGTGATCAGCACGCCGATCGAATACACTTCCATCAGCACGCCGTGCAGGGTCACGCGGCGCGCGAGCATGCGCGCGAGGTGGTATTGCAGGTAGGTGAGCAGTTCGTGGCCACGCTGGTTGCTGATCCAGACCGGCGTGCCGGATTCATTGGCGGCGTCGCGCAGATCGGCGGGTACCGCCTGGTCCTTGGTCACGATCAGCGCCGTGGGCGTGAAGCCCATGATCTTCTCGACCATTTCCCAGCGCTGGCGAGAGTCGAGGCTGTCGAGCCAGGCCAGTTCCTCGGAACCGACGATCTGGATCTTGTTCGGATAGATGATGTTGAGGTAGCCGGCGAGCGAAGGCCGGCGCGGCTGTTTTTCCGCCGGCACGATGGCGCGGTGTTCGCCGCGCTGGCCGGCCACCCAGCGCAGGCTCAGGCGCTGGCTGACCTTGTCGAACAGTTCACGGGCGGTGAGGCGTTCCATGCAGGCATTCTGCCAGAATTCATCGCCGGCGATGCCCGGCCGTTATCATGGCAATGCCACCGTCCCGAGGAATAACCATGAAGTACCTGCCGATACTTGCCGCGGTCCTGCTGGGCGCCTGCGGCAAGAGCACGCCGCCGCCGCAGACTCCAGCCGCCAAGGCGCCGTTCGCGGTGACCAAATCGTTTCTGCCGGCAAGTGCGCCGGTGAACCCCGATTTCGAACAGCCCGCCACGGAAAACGGGATTCCGGGCTGGACGCAGACCCAGCATGCCGGTGCGAAGGCCTACTCGATGACGGTGGATTCCGAAGGCGCCTACGCCGGCCGCGGCAGCTTCCACATGAAGCGCACGCAAGTGCAGGAATACGGCACCCTGCAGCAGTTCCTCGACGCACGGTCGTACGCGGGCAAGACGGTGGAATTGTCGGCGATGCTCAAGTCGCATGGCGTCGGCGCGCAAGGCTGGAAGCTGTTCGTCAGTGCCGGATTGCCGGGTGCCATGGCCTACTCCAAGGGCCTCACCGGCGACTCGGGCTGGACCCGCGACACGGTGCGCCTCAAGGTGCCCGTGCGCGCGAGCCAATTGACGATCGGCGTGACCTTGCTCGATGCCGGCGAGGGCTGGATGGACGATGTCACGCTGAAGGCGGTCGACTAGGCCAGCGGCAGCAGGATCACGATCTCCAGGCCGCCGCCGTCGGCGTTACTGGCGCGGATGCGTCCGCCCTGGCGCTCGATGGCGCGCTTGGCGATGGCGAGCCCCAGGCCGCTGCCACCGCTCTTGCGCTGGCGTGCCGCATCGGTGCGGAAATACGGTTCGAAGATGCGCCCGCAATCGGCGTCCGGCACGCCCGGCCCCATGTCGCGCACGCGCAGCCGGGCCTGGCCTTCGACGCGGTCCAGACGCAGGTCCACTTCGCTGTGCGGCGCGGTGTAGTGCACGGCGTTGCGCACCACGTTCTCCACCGCGCTGGCGAGGACTTCTTCTTCCGCGCGCACGGTCAGCGGGGCGCTTTGCGCGATGCGCAGCGTGCACGGGCGCGCCTGCGCCTCGAAAGCAGCGTCGGCGGCGATGTCGGCGACGAGTCCGTCGAAGGCGACATCGTCCACTTGCTCGGGCATCGTGGTTTCCATGCGCGACAGCTGGATCGCCTGCGCGATCATTTCCTCGATCCGCTCGGCCTCGCGCTCGATGCGGTCAAGTTGCACGGCGGCGTCGCCGCTGGTCTGCGGCCGCGCCAGTTCCAGCGCCACGCGCAGGCGCGACAGCGGCGAGCGCATCTCGTGGGAGACATCGCGGATCAGCCTGCGCTGGCCGTCGACCAGTTCCTTCAGACGCGCCGCCATCGCATCGAATTCTTCCGCCAACGCGAGCACCTCGGCGCTGCGGCCGAAGCGCACCTCGCCCACGCGCGCCGACAAATCCCCGCGCGCGACGCGGCGCGCGCTGGCGCGGATGCGCGACAACGGCGCGGTCACATAGATGGCGAGCAGGGCGCTGGCCAGCGCGCAGAGCCGCCTCGCGAGGCCGAGGTTGGACCAGAACGTCATCGGCCGGCGCCAGATCAGGCGCGTGAGGAACGAGCCGCCGAATACGGCCGCGGCGCGATATTCCGCCGCATCGCCGCGCAGGTGCAGGGGATGAATCCGCACGCGTTCGGGTAATTCCGATCCGGGTGCGGCATCCAGCGCGGAGCGCGCTGCGTCGGGCAAGGTGCGGCCGAGCAGGTCGCGGCCTTGCGCATCCACGACGTAGATCGTGCCCGGTCCGTAGCCTTCGGAACTCTGCAGCCACTCGCGCAGGCCATCGACGCCGTGACGATGCAGTTCG
>DATIVQ010000262.1:0-4640 GCA_035465735.1 Rudaea sp. | reverse complement strand
GCCACCATGCCAAACGTGGCGGTGACATGCATGGCCGCGCCCAAACCGCCGGCGCAATCGAGCTTGAGCGCGCCCTCGCCCGACCCCGAGCGCGTCTTGCAGACGCTGCCGTCGGGCTGCGGGTAGTTGACATTTTCGCGCGAGAACACGGCCTGCACGCCGAAATAGCGCTTGGGATTGCGCGTCCAGCCGAAATCGTCGCGCAGTTTCTTGCGCACCAGGCCAAGCAGCACGTCGTGCTCGGTCCTGGACAGATCGCGCGAGGTGATCAGCGCCGGATCCTGGCGTCCGCCGGCCGATCCGGACACGACGATGGGAACTTTGCGGCGCCGGCAGAATGCGATCATCTCCACTTTAACGCGCAAGGCGTCGCAGGCGTCGATTACGGCGTCGAAGCCGTCGCCGAGCAATTCGGAGAGATTCGCCACCGTGACGAATTGCGCCAACGTCTGCACATGCAGACGCGGATTGATCGCGCGCAGGCGCGCAGCGACAACGTCGACCTTGGCGCGACCGAATTCGCCTTCGAGCGCGTGCGACTGACGGTTGACGTTGGACACGCACACTTCATCGGCATCGATCAGCGTCAGGGAACCCACGCCTGATCGCGCCAATGCCTCTGCCGCCCACGAACCGACTCCACCGAGTCCGACGACGGCGACGTGCGCGCGCGCGAGGTGCGCGGCACTGCCGGTGCCGTACAGCCGATCGATTCCGCCAAAACGCGAATCCGTCATGGTCCATCCCTGTTCATGGCAGCGTACTTTAGCAGCCGGATTCGCTATCATTTTTGTTTTCGCTTCCGGAGCGGCGCATGCGCCTTGCCATCCTGTTCGCGCTTGGCCTCGCGATCGGCGCGATCGCCGCGGCCAATGTCGTCAATGCCTTGCGCCAGCGAGATGCCTATCCGCGCGGACTGATGAACGTGATGCAGCACGATCTCGGCGCTCTGCGTGCCGATGCGCGCGCGCAACGCTGCAACGCGCAGGCGGCCGTTTCGCTGGAACAGCTGCGCGGACTCGCCAACGGCATCGAGGCGGCCGTTTACGGCGGCGATCCGCCAGACCCGCCGTTCGCCGAATACGCCAAGCGCCTGCGCGACGCGATTCCGCCCGCGCTCGACTGCAAGGATTTGGCGCAGACCACGGATCGCATCGGCACAGCCTGCGATGCCTGCCATCGACAGTACCGTTGAACAGCTTTTGCGCGCGTCTCAATATTGCGGCAACGGGATGAATTCAGTTTCGCCCGGAATTGGCGGATAACGCATTGCCGCCCAGTCGGCCTTCGCCTTCTCGATACGCTCGCGCGAGCTGGACACGAAGTTCCACCACAGATGGCGGTCGCCATCGAGCGGGTCGCCACCGCACAGGATCACCCGCGCCGGTTGCGCCGCGCGAATTTCCACGTCAACGCCCGCCGGCAGCACAGCCATGTGTGCAACCGCCAGTTCGACGCTGCCGACGTTCAGCGGCGCATCCGCCGCATAAACCGCGCGCTCGACGTGTTCGGCCGGAACTACTAGCGATTCACCGGCAGGAATTTCCACGGCGACGTAGAACAGCCGCGAGAACGTGCGCACCGGCGAACGAAACCCGAAAGCCTCGCCGGCGACCAGACGCAGACGCACACCCTGGTGCTCCCATGCCGGCAACGATCCCGCCGCATGATGGTGAAATTCCGGCGCGACTTCCTCGGCGTCTTGCGGCAAGGCGACCCAGGTCTGGATACCGTGCATGCGCTGCCCGGACGCGCGTTCGGCGGCCGGCGTGCGTTCCGAATGCACGATGCCGCGTCCGGCCGTCATCCAGTTGACGTCGCCGGGACGAATGACCTGCACGTTGCCCAGGTTGTCGCGATGCTCGATCGCACCCGCGAACAAATACGTGACCGTGGCCAGCCCGATATGCGGATGGGGGCGCACATCCATGCCCTGCCCGGGCGCAAATACGGCCGGACCCATGTGATCGAAGAACACGAACGGTCCGACGCGCCGCGCGCGCAGCTGCGGCAACACGCGACGCACGCTGAATCCGCCCAGATCGTGGGTTTTTGGCTCGATGACAGTGATGATATCCATCAAGGTATGGTAGCGCGCTGGCCCCGAAATGGCTGGATATTTGCCCATCCATCCACATATTGTTGCATTGACCCATTCGGAGACATCCATGACTGCTACCGCAACGGCGCGCGCATCGGTCGATGCTGCGGCGCTCCAATCCTCCCGCCAGGTTCAGCGCATCGTGCGCGGCCGCCCGACCAGCGACGGCGCCGGCGTCAAACTCACCCGCGTTATCGGCCAGCCGGATCTGGACATGATCGATCCGTTCCTGATGCTGGACGAGTTCCGCTCGGATTCTGCCGGCGACTACATCGCCGGGTTTCCCGAGCATCCACATCGCGGCTTCGAGACAGTCACCTACATGCTGGCCGGACGCATGCGCCATGGCGACAACCAGGGCAACAGCGGCCTGCTCACTCCCGGCAGCGTGCAGTGGATGACCGCCGGGCGCGGCATCCTGCATTCGGAAATGCCCGAGCAGGAGAACGGCCTGATGTGGGGTTTCCAACTGTGGGTGAACCTGCCGGCCAAGGACAAGATGACCGCGCCGCGATATCAGGACATCGCACCGGAGGCGATTCCCGAGATTTCGCCTGCGGCGGGTGCCAGCGTGCGCGTGATCGCCGGAACGCTGAACGGGGTCTCGGGCCCGGTCAGCGGCATCGCGACCGAGCCGGTTTATTTAGACATGCGCCTGCAAGCCGGAGCCACGGTCGAATTGCCCCTGCCGCAAACGCACAAGGGTTTCGTCTATGTGTACGAAGGTCAGGCGCAAGTTGGCGAAGGGGCGTCGGCGCATCTGGTGCGCGGCGACCTGGGTGTGCTCGGAAACGGCGACAAATTGAAGATCGCGGCGGGCGACGCACCGGCGCGGCTGATCGTGGTGGCGGGCAAGCCGCTCAACGAACCGGTGGCCAAGTACGGCCCGTTCGTGATGAATACGCCGCAGCAGATCGTGCAGGCGATGGAAGACTTCCGCGCCGGACGCTTCTGACGGGCGCGCTTGAATCGGCGCGCGAAAATACACCGGCGGATGCGATCCGCCGGTGCTTCAAGGACTTACGGTACTAATCTCAGGCTGGAGCTACTTCGTCGGCCTGCAGGCCCTTCTGGCCTTGCACAACCTTGAAACTCACCTTCTGACCTTCTTGCAGGGTACGGAAGCCCGTGCCCTGAATAGCGCGGAAATGCACGAAGACATCCGGGCCGTTTTCACGGCTGATGAATCCGAAACCCTTGCTGTCGTTGAACCACTTGACAGTACCAACCTCACGATCCGACATAAAAACTCCACAGGACAATCTATACAAGGATCGACGCGCAACACGCGATCCGCTTTACTGGATTGCCGGAAAATCCTTCGCCGACGTTGCGGAAGGGGAAACCCATCCGTGACTCGCGCACAACGACCAACCGTGCAAGCACAGCACTTTTACTATAACCGAAAATTTACAAAAAGTGCGAATTTGCACTTTGTGGCCGATGCGGCGGCGCAACACACTGTCCGGAGCGTCATAAAGTAGGGTAAAACAGCTCGGGGACGTTCAAACGAAGGAGATTTCCATGCCCGCCTGTAGCTGCCACCCCATTTCCCCGCACAAGAAACTGCGCATACCGGATTGGTACGTTTCCAGCTTGATGCTGGACCGCGCCATGGACGCCATCCTGCGCCGGGTCAGAAGGCTCGATCGCACGCACGACATTCCCTACCTCGCCGGCTACAGCGTCGACGGGCAGACAATTTACATCGACCGCCACTTGCCGCGCGTGATGAATTACAAGGGCCGCAAGATTGACGTGGCGCGCTACCTCATCATGCACGAGGAAGTGGAAAAAACCCTGATCGACCAGCTCGGCCTGCACTACCTGCACGCCCACCAGATCGCCACCCGCGCCGAAGAAGCACTGATCCGCGCCGACGGAATCCTGTGGCGCGATTACGATCGTTTCATGCAGAAGTACGTCAAGACCGTCGGAGACGAGCGCCTCAAGAAAGTGCCGAAAGACCTTGATTTGAAACCGTATCGCGACGAACACGACTTCGACCTGATCAAGCGCATGCGCAAGGCGCTGACTGCCAAGGGGCTGCGCAAAGGTGAGAATGCCTCAGCGCTGGCCAAGGCCGTCGGCGAATACGAAACTGCCCTGAAAGACCAGCGGCGCGATGCGGCGGTGCGACGCGAGAAACCGACCAAGCGAAAATAGGGCGATGCGGCCGCTTGAAGGTGGTGGACGGTGCAGGGATCGAACCTGCGACCCTTGCCGTGTGAAGGCAATGCTCTACCGCTGAGCTAACCGTCCAGGGGGGGAATATGCCGGAGAAGGGAATCGAACCCCCGACCCACGCATTACGAATGCGTTGCTCTACCAGCTGAGCTACCCCGGCGCAGGGCGCGCAGTTTACCGACAGCGGCGCCGGTACTCAAGCGCGCAGCCTTTCAATCTTGCATGCCGACGGTGAAACTTCCGCCGCAGCCGCACTCGCCAGTCACATTGGGATTGCTGAAGACGAACGCGGCGTTCAGTCCCTGGCGGGCGAAATCGATCCGGGTGCCATCCACCAATGGCAAGCTCTTGC
>DATIVQ010000261.1:0-9448 GCA_035465735.1 Rudaea sp. | reverse complement strand
GAGCCTGACCGGGCGCTTCGCCAAGCCGGCCGTGAAAGCGGAAGCCAAGCCCGCGGCCGGAGCCTCATGGCTCGACCGCATCAAGGGGCTGGTGAAAAAGTAATCCGGCCGGCCGCGCCGATCATCCCCGGCGCGGCAGCAAGACTTGCGCCGCAAATCCCGCCAACAGCAGCAATAACGCGAGCAGCAGCGCGCCCGTCGAGGTCAAGCCCGGCGTAGGCACAACGACGGCTGGCGCCTGTACGGTGAGCGTGAAGTTCTGCGTTGCATCCGGAGCGACGCCGTTGCTCGCGGTGATCGTCAGGGGAAAGGTACCTGCGGCCGACGCCGTGCCAGCCAGCGTGGCCGTGCCGTCGCCGTTGTCGGTGAACGTAACGCCCGCGGGCAGGGTCCCGGTTTCGGAAAGGGCGGCCACCGGCGCTGCGGTGGAAACGATGGTAAAGCTGCCAGTGGCATTCACCATGAAGGTGGTGCCGTTGGCGCTGGTGATTGCGGGTGCGGCCGTGCCGACCAGGTTACCGGCCGTGAATGAGCGGTACGGCGAACAATTGAAGCATTCGCCCTGATAAAGGTTGGCGGTGTCGATGGCGATCGTGCCGCCGGCGTTGGTCAACGGACTCACGGCCGGCATCCGCAGTTGTCTTACCGAGCCCGAACAGGTGCCGCCACTGCAAAGCATCACGCCCGTCAGCGTGGCGCCTTGGCCCGAGACGGTACTCGAATCACTGATGTTGTCGTACGTTATCGCCGGGAAAGTGGCCGTATTGCCGCCCGCGACCGACACCGACCAGCTCGACAGGGTATTGGTGTCGGCATCGTAGACGAAGGAGCCGGTGGCCGTGCCGCCATCATTGAAGGTGGCTCCGCTCAGCGTCCATGTCACCGGGAAGGCGAACGCGCCCGGTGCGCAAACGAGACCGATACACAAACCAAAAACGGCAACGGCAAGACGCGTCAGGCAGCGCATAACCCATCCCCTTGAAAGAGTGTGCGCACCCTAGCAGAATCGCCGGCGCGAATCCAACGCAAGATTCAGCCGAATAGCGCGAACAATTCTTCGCGCGAAAGGTTCCGGCTTTCCGCATCGCGTCGCGCACGGTATTCAAAGGTGCCGGCGGCGAGGCCGCGTTCGGAGACGACGACGCGGTGCGGGATTCCGATCAGCTCGATGTCGGCGAACATGGCACCCGGACGCAGGCCGCGGTCGTCGAGGCAGGTTTCGATGCCTTTCGCGCTGAGTTCGTCGTAAAGCGCGGTCGCCGCTTCGTTCACCTTCGCGTCGTTCTTCGGATTGATCACGCACACGGCCGCGCGCCACGGCGCCATTGGCTCGGGCCAAACGATGCCGGCATCGTCGTGGTTCTGCTCGATCGCCGCGGCGACGATGCGCGACACGCCGATGCCGTAGCAGCCCATCTGCATCGGGCGGTTCTTGCCGTCGGCGTCGAGCACAGTCGCATGCATGGCTTCGGAATACTTCGTGCCGAGTGCGAAGACATGGCCGACTTCGATGCCGCGCGCGATCTTGAGTTTTCCCTGGCCATCGGGCGACGCGTCGCCTTCGACGACCTTGCGGATGTCGGCGATGGTCTCGGGTTCCGGCAGATCGCGGCTCCAGTTGACGCCGGCGATGTGGAAATCGGCCTTGTTCGCGCCGACGACGAAATCGGCCATTGCGGCGACGTCGCGGTCTGCAATGACCTGCACTTTTTTGCGATCTGCTCCAACGGGGCCCAGATAGCCCGGCTTGGCGCCGAGCGCGGTAAGGATTTCGGCTTCGTTCGCAAGGCGGTATTCGGACATGCCGGCGATCTTCTGCAGCTTGACCTCGTTGACCTCGTGATCGCCGCGCACCAGTGCGAGCACGAAACCTTGCTCACCGATCACGCAGACGGATTTCACCGTGCGCCGGATGTCGATGCCGAGCAGGGCGGCGACGTCGGCGCAGGTCGACTTGCCCGGCGTCGGCACTTCGTGCATCGTCTCGCCCGCCGCGGCGCGCGGTCCGGGCGCGAGCGCGGTCGCGAGTTCGACATTGGCCGCGTAGTCCGAGCCGTCGGAGAATACCAATGCATCCTCGCCCGAATCGGCAAGCACCTGGAACTCGTTGCTGCGGCTGCCGCCGATCGCACCGGTGTCGGCGGCGACCGCGCGGAAGGCGAGGCCGAGGCGCGTGAAGATGCGCCCGTACGTCGCGTACATGTTTTCGTATTCGCGGCCGAGACCTTCCTCGTCGAGGTGGAACGAGTAGGCGTCCTTCATCAGGAACTCGCGCGCGCGCATCACGCCGAAACGTGGGCGGATCTCGTCGCGGAACTTAGTGTTGATCTGGTAGAAATTGACCGGCAACTGCTTGTAGCTTTTCAGCTCGCCGCGCGCGAAATCGGTGATCACTTCCTCGGCCGTCGGCGCGTAGCAGTATTCGGCCTCCTTGCGATCCTTGATCTTGAGCAACTGCGGGCCGAATTTCTGCCAGCGCCCGGTTTCCTCCCACAGTTCGCGCGGCTGCACCGTCGGCATGTTGACTTCCAGCGCGCCGGCGCGATCCATCTCCTCACGCACCACGGTCTCGACCTTTTTCAGCACCTTCAGGCCCAGCGGCGACCACGTGTACAGGCCGGCGGCGTGCTTGCGCAGCATGCCCGCGCGCAGCATCAGTCGATGGCTGGCGATCTCCGCGTCGGCGGGGACTTCCTTGACGGTGGCGAGATGAAAGCGGGACAGGCGCATGGCAAGCGGCACGCAGGCAAAAGGGCCGCCGATTGTAGCGGCTGGCCGCAGTGCGGCCAAACACGGCGGCATCGGTCTGCGGGCCTAGTGGTGCTACGACCTCAGACCGTTATGCCCGAGCTGGCCTGCGCTTTATAGTTTGCGGCTTATCATTCTCGTTCGCAGGGTCAACCATGCAGCACGCACTCCAGCCTCGTCCGCTCGCGGTCGCCTTGGCCGCCATTCTCGGCCTGTCCGGCGCGGTTGTCCGCGCGGAGCAGCCAGCCAACACGCTGGACACCATCGAGGTGACGGTGTCCAAGCTCGCCGAGCCGGTCGACCAGACCCCGGCGATGATCACCGTGATCTCGGGTGACGAGTTGCGCGCGCGCGGCGTCGTCGACCTGCGCACGGCGCTGAGCCTCGTCGCCGGCGTCGACATCGCACCGGGCGGCGACGCCGGTCCGGCGGCTTCCGTGCCCGGCATGTGGGGCCTGCGCGAATTCGACGCGTTCCTGCTCGTGGTCGATGGCGTTCCCGCCGGCGGCGCGTTCAATCCGGCGCTGACCACGCTCGATCTCAACGACGTCGAGCGCATCGAAGTGCTGCGCGGCGCGGCGCCGGTCATGTACGGCGCGACGAGTTTCGTCGGCGTGATCCACGTCATCCACTACGCCGCCGGCGAGACGCCGTCGCGCGCGAGCATGGGCGTGGGCACGCGCAGCACCGGCATGGCCGCGATCAGCGCGAATCTCGGCAACTTCGGCGCGTTCAAGCAATCGATCAGTGCAAATGCCTCGACCCAGGAATTCAGCCAGGACCGTTCCGGCGTGGATCGCGGCCACGTGTTGTACCGCGCCGCCGGCGACACCGACTGGGGCAAGCTGCATTTCGATGTTGATGGCACGGTGTTGCGCCAGGATCCGTACAGCCCGCATCCACGCGAGGGCGACACGCTGACGCCGCGTTTTCCGCTCGACGCCAACGTCAATCCGACCGACGCGCGCAAGGACCAGAATCGCCTGCAGTTCAATGCCGGGTTGCAGCACGAGGTCGGCATCGGCGAATGGGTGACGACATTCTCGGTCGACCACTCGGACGGTCACAACACGCAGGGTTTCCTGCGCCCGGATTTCGCCGAGGACGGCGTCACCCACAATGCTGACGGCTTCCGCCAGCGCGTGAAGCTGACCGATGCGTATTTCGACACCTACATCGCGACGCATCCCGCGAACGAACTGACCTGGACGTTCGGTTTCGATTGGCTCTACGGCAACGGCAGGCAAAACAGCGACAATTTCGAATATGGCGTGCTGCCGAGTGGCGCGAACGCGCCGGATTCGCACGGCATCGGGATCGACGAGTCCACCGTGCGCCGCGACCGGCGCAATTTCGCCGGCCTTTACACGCAGGCCGATTGGAAGCCGGTCGAGCGCCTCGACGTCGTGGCCGGGGTGCGTTTCAACCACACCTCCGAGCACAGTTTCGGCGAGTCGGTCGATCACCATGCCGATCCGGGGCAGGGCGTCGCCAGCAACAGCGACCAGCGCAACAAGACGCGGTTGTCGGGCGTGTTCGGCCTCAACTACGAGTTGTGGCAGGCCGGCCAGGATCGCGTCAACGCGTTCGCCGACTATCGCAACACGTATAAGCCGGCCGCGATCGATTTCGGTCCGGAAGCCGAAGGCGGCATCCTGCAGCCGGAAACCGCGAGCAGTTGGGAAGCCGGTTTCAAGGGCGCGCTCGCCGACGGCCGTTTCGACTGGGAGTTCTCGTACTTCCACATGAACTTCAACAACCTCGTGATCGCCGAGAACATCGGCGGCCTGCCCGGCCTGGCCAACGGCGGCAAGGAGCGTTTCAAGGGCGCCGAGATCGAAGGCGATTACCACGTGACCGGGGACCTGCGCCTGCGCGCGACCTGGGCCTGGCATGACGCGCGTTTCTCCGATTATGCGCGCCTGCAGGACGACGGATCGCTGCAGCAGTTGGCCGGCAAGCACATCGAACTGTCGCCGGAGCACCTCGGCGCGCTCGGCGTGATCTACGCGCCGGCGGCCGGCTTCAACGGCTCGATTGTGTGGAACTACGTCGGCAGCCGCTTCCTCAACAAGGGCAACACCGCCGTTGCCGGCAGCTACGGCCTCGTCGATGCGGGTGTGGGCTACCGCTTCGATCACTGGGAACTGCGCCTGGACGGCTACAACCTCGACAACCGGCGCGATCCGGTTGCGGAGAGCGAGCTCGGCGACGCGCAGTTCTACCGTCTGCCGGGACGCAGCGCGCTGTTGTCGGCCACGTTCGACTTCTGAGCCTGGCTAGTGCGCGCTCGGCGCCGTGCCTGGCGGCAGCACGTTCGCTTTCGGATCGAAATGCAACGTCTTGTACGGGCGATCCGGCGGCGGCGCGTCGGTCACATGCAGATGCCCTTGCGCATCGCGCCATTCGTACAACGGCGGGTTGGCCTTGGGCGACTGCGGCAAATTTCGCTGGACGAAGGCGGGCAGGGTGTGCGGAGCGAAATACCACCACGCCGCGGCGGCGGCCAGCGCCAGCACGACGATCGAGGCGAACAGCGCGCGACCGCGCGCTGTGTGCGGGCTAGGGCTTGCAGTACAGCTCGATGTTGGCATTGGCGACCGCGATCTGCGCCTGGCGCGCCTTGTCGTCCAGCGGCACGGCCTTGCCGTCCGGCCCGGTCACGCTGACCGGCATCTTGCTGTTGAGGATTTCGAGGTTGTTGCGCGCGGTGGCGCAAGCCTTGGCATTCGCGTTCCCGGAATTTGCCGTGGCGCTCTCGCTGGCACCATTGGCACCGGAACCCGGCTCCGCACCGCCAGTCTCGCCGTTGGATTGCGCATCCGCGGCGCGCGGACGGTCGTTGCTGGTCACGCGCATCAACTGCACGCCTTTCGCATCCTTGGGCGGCGGCGCGTCGGAAAAATGCGTGACGCCGGAGGCGTCCGTCCACTTGTAGACCTGCTGATCGGCCGCGTAGGCGCCCACCATGAAACAGGACAGGGTCAGCAAAACCAGTTTGCGGTTCATCGAAATTCTCCGTGCCGGCCGGGCCGGCTGCTCCCCATGTTGCCCCTGTTGCGAAAGGCACTATGCCACAAGGCTGCCTGCCGGAAAAGCGTGCTCCGGCGCAGCCTTGCGGTAAACTGCGGGCAATACGCTTGAACTTGGGGTACGGATGGACGCTCCCGACAGCCAGCCCAAACCGCATCGCGGCATCTACCTGCTGCCCAACCTGCTCACGACGGGGGCGATGTTCGCCGGTTTTTACGCAATCATCGCCGCGATCGGCGGCCAGTATGCCGATGCCGTGATTGCGATCTTTGTCGCCGCCCTGTTCGATGGCCTGGATGGCCGCGTGGCGCGCCTGACCAACACGCAAAGCGCTTTCGGCGTGCAATACGACTCGCTCTCGGACCTGGTCAGTTTCGGCGTCGCACCGGCGCTTGTGCTGTACGTGTGGTCGCTGGAATC
Source organism: Rudaea sp. (assembly GCA_035465735.1). GTDB lineage: Bacteria > Pseudomonadota > Gammaproteobacteria > Xanthomonadales > Rhodanobacteraceae > Rudaea. The sequence continues at coordinate 3,247 of DATIVQ010000261.1, read as the reverse complement.
GCTGCGCGAACATGGCGCGGCCTGGGGCAAGCTCGGCTGGGCAGCGGCGTTCATCTTCGCCGCCTGCGGCGCGTTGCGCCTGGCGCGTTTCAATACCCAGGTCGGCGTCGCGGACAAGCGTTTTTTCCAGGGCCTGGCGATACCGGCCGGTGCGGGTTTGGCGATGTCCTACATCTGGACGGTGCTCGACCTGGGATGGACCGGTACGCAGGTGCAATTCATCACGCCCGTCGTCGCCATCCTCGCCGGATTGCTGATGGTCAGCCGTTTTCGCTACTACAGCTTCAAATCCTGGCCGCGCTCGGACAAGGTGCCGTTCTTCTGGCTGATCCTGGTCGTGCTGATCCTCGTCGCGCTGGCGATGAATCCGCCGCGCGTGCTGTTCGGCATTGCCGTGCTCTACGCGTTGTCCGGTCCGGCCGTCACCGTGTGGGGTCGTGCCCGCGCGCGCAGCCGGCACGAACCGCGCCCGTCGGAACCGAACGCGCCGTGAACGCCGCCCCGCTCGCCGTGGCGGGTAACGGAGAACGGCGCGCGCTGCGCTTTCTCGCGGAACTGAGCCAGGCGCTGGCGGAATCGCTGGACCTGCGCGCGACCCTGGAAATGGCGGTCACGCGCATCGCCGACTTCATGCAGGCCGAGGCTGCATCCCTGTTCCTGCTCGATCACGCCGGATTGATCGAATGCCGCATCTGCGTCGGCCCGGTCGACATCACCGGGCTCAGGCTCGGCGTCGGCCAGGGCGTGGTCGGTCGCTGCGTGGCCGAGAACGCGACCCAGATCGTGCGCGATGCGCGCGACGATTCGCGGGTGAACGTACGCGTGGACGCGGAAACCGGCTTCGTCACGCGCTCGATCCTGTGCGCGCCACTGTCCAATGCGCGCGGCCCGATCGGTGCGTTGGAGGTGATCAACCGCCGCGACGGCAGCCTTTTCGACGAAGACGACGCGGAAATCCTGCGCCTCGTGGCGGCGCCGGCGGCGCTCGCGATCGGCAACGCGCAGCTCGCGCACGGCCTGGTCGAGCAGCAGCGCATCAAGCGCGAGCTGGACCTCGCCCGGCGCATGCAGAAATCCATGCTGCCGCGGCGGCGGCGCGGCGACTTTCCGATTCGCGGCGTGAACCTGCCGGCGCACGAGATTTCCGGCGACTTCTACGATTTCTTCGACCTGCCCGATGGCCGCCTTGCCTTCGTGATCGGCGATGTCTCGGGCAAGGGTCTGGACGCGGCCTTCCTGATGGTACGCGTGGCCAGCATGCTGCGCTGGGTCGGCGCGCGCGCGCCGGCGCCGGGCGCCTGGCTGGGCGAGGTCAATGCAGAGTTGTGCCGCAGCGTGCAGGACGGCCGCTTCGTGTGCGCCGCGGTCGGGCAGTACGATCGCGCCAGCGGTCAGGTACGCATGGCCAGCGCGGGATTCCCGCCGGCCCTGCTGCATGCTGGCAGCGAATTCGAGGAGATTCCCGCCGACGGCCCGCCGCTGGGCATTCTTGCCGAGGCGGATTACGGCGAACGCGAAATCGCGCTCGGCCAACGCGCGTTGTACCTGTTTTCAGACGGCGCCACGGACGTGCGCACCGGGGCCACGGATCGTCTTGGCGAAGCCGGCATGCGCGGCCTGATCGCGCGGCACGCGGGGTTGGCGCCGGAGCCGCGTTTGCGCGCCCTGCTCGGGGACTTGAAGCGCCTGCGCCTGGTCGACGACACCACGCTGCTGCTCGTGCAGGAATCCTGTGGCGCGCAGGCGCATACCTTGATGGATCTGGAATTTCCCGCGCAGGCCGTGCAGATGCGTTCGATGCGCGCGGCGTTGCGCCACGCGCTCGACGCGCAAGGCGTGGCGCCGGAATTGCGCGACCAGCTCGTGCTCGCCGTGGACGAGGCCTGCACCAACGTCATCCGCCACGCCTACGGCGGCGAATGCTCGCGCCGCATTGCCCTGCACGTCGCCCGCGAGCGCGATATGCTCGCGTTCGAACTGCGCGACCGGGCGCCCGCCGTCGATCCGGCGTGCCTGAAGGCGCGCGACTTGTCCGAATGCAGGCCGGGCGGCCTGGGTTTGCCGTTCATCGCCGCGACGATGGACGCCTGGAAGCTGGAGCCGGCGGCGGACGGGCAGGGCAACGTCCTGCGCATGCACAAGCGCATCGAAGGCGGGGAGCCGGAATGAGCGAAGCGGAAAACATCTGCGTCAGTGAGGATCTTGGTGGCTACGTGCTCGTGCGCGTCTGCGGCGAGGTCGATTTGTCCTGGTCGCAGCAGGTGCGCGACGCGATTCTCGCCGCGCTCGGGCGCTGCGACGGCGTCGGCGTCGAATTGGCGCAGGTCACCTACATCGATTCCTCCGGCATCGCCGCCCTGGTCGAGGGCTTCCAGACCGCGCGCGGCCAGGGCCGCCGCTTCGGCCTTATCGCGGCGAGCCGGCAAGTACTGGCGGTATTGCAATTGGCACGCCTGGACAAGGTGTTTCCGCTGTTCGCCGATCTGGACGCGGCGCGAGACGCTTGACATGAACGCCGTCGTGCGCCCGCTCGAGTCCCTCGGTCGCGCCACGCTCGGCGCGCTCGCCAATGTCGGCTACGCGGCGATGCTGCTCGGCGAGAGCGTCTACTTTTCCCTGTTCGGCTGGCGCATCGGCCAGCCGCTGCGCCTGCGCGCGGTGGTCGAGCAGATGCGCCAGATCGGCGTGGACGCGCTGCCCATCGTCATCCTGCTCGCGCTGACCATCGGCGTGATGCTAGGCATCCAGTTCATCGCCGCGCTGTCGGAGTTCGGCGCACAGTCGCAGGTTGTCGTCGCCGTGGCCAAGTCGGTCACGCGCGAGTTCGGCGCGCTGATCACGGCCATCCTGGTTGCCGGGCGCTCGGGCTCGGCGCTCGCCGCGCGCATCGGTTCGATGAGCGTGTCGCAGGAAGTCGACGCGCTCGCGACGATGGGCATCGAGCCAGTGCGCTACCTCGCCGCGCCGGCGTTGCTGGCGATGCTGATCATGCTGCCTGCGCTCACGGTTTGCGCCGATGCGGTCGCGATTGGCGGCGCGGCGCTGTACGCCTCGCCGTCGCTCAATGTCACGCCCGCGGCCTATGTGTCGCAAACGCTTGCGCTGCTGTCGGCGGGCGATGTCTGGCAGGGCATCGCCAAGTCCGCGGTGTTCGCCGTGCTGATCACGCTCATCGGCGTGAGCACGGGATTTTCCGTGACCGGCGGCGCCGAGGGCGTGGGCCGCGCGACCACGCGCGCGGTGGTAT
>DATIVQ010000260.1:0-2248 GCA_035465735.1 Rudaea sp. | reverse complement strand
GACGTCGCAGGTCATCGGCACGTCGCGCAGCTTGTCGACCAATTCCTCGTAGGGTTCGTCCTGTTCGAGCAGGCGGTCGTAGGTGTTGTGCGGCAAGCCGACGCGCTGGCTGAGGATGTCCTCCACCGTGAGCTTGTCGCTCGCCTCGATGTTCTTCAGCTCGAAAGTGGGCAGCACACCGGCCACGCGCGTTTCCCAGTTCAGCATGCCCTCGTCCACGAGCATGGCAGTCAACGCGCTGGCGAACGCCTTGGACAGGGATGCCAGGCGGAATGGCGAATCCACGGTCACGTGTTCACCGCGGCTGGCATCGGCATAACCGATGCCGCGCTGCAGGAGCACGCTATCGTCCTTGACGATGGCGGCAGCCATGCCGGAGATCTGCCCGGATTGCTCGATCTGGTCCATCCAGCCGTCGAATTCCTTCGCGACGGCCTTTGGATTTCTCGATACGTGCACGCCCTGATCGGCGCGGCGATGCACCCAATGTTCGCGCACGTCGCGCGCATCGGCTGCCGCCACATGCAGTACATACGCGAGCAACGCCAGCGCAGCCGGCGTACGCAGATGAAACATTTCTGTGAATCCCTATTCCGGAACGTCCGCACGGCGGCGGATTCGGCCATGCTATGCTTTTCGCACGGGGCGTCATGGTAACGCCATTTTGGAGCGCAAGTGTTATGGGCACGATAATTCTGTTGGTCGTCATTGCGGTCATCGTTTTTTGGCTGGTTGGCATCTACAATGGCTTGGTCACCGCGCGCAACGGCTACAAGAACGCGTTCGCGCAGATCGACGTGCAGCTCCAGCGCCGCTACGACCTGATCCCGAACCTGGTGGAAACCGCCAAGGCCTACATGGCGCACGAACGCCAGACCCTGGAAGCGGTGATCGCGGCGCGCGGCGCGGCGATGGGCGGCCTCGCCGCGGCCAAGGCCAATCCCGGCGATCCGCAGGCGATGCAGCAATTAACCGCCGGCGAGAACCAGCTGACTGGGACGCTCAAGAGCCTGTTCGCAGTGTCCGAGAACTATCCGGACCTCAAGGCCAACCAGAACATGCTGCAGTTGTCGGAAGAACTGACTTCGACCGAGAACAAGGTTTCCTTCGCCCGCCAGGCCTACAACGACGGTGTGATGTACTACAACAACAAGCGCGAAGTGTTCCCGAGCTCGATCATCGCCAACATGTTCAGCTTCGCGCCGGCCACATCGTGGGAAGTGGAATCGCCCGAAGTGAAGAAGGCGGTCAAGGTGTCGTTTTCCTGATCTGGGCACTGATTGATTGCAGGGGAGCGCGAAGATGAATTTCTTCGCCCAACAAGAGCGCGCCCGCGCGAACACCAAGCGCATGCTCGCGTTGTTCGTGCTGGCGGTGGTCTGCATTGTGGCCGCGCTCGACTTTGTGCTGTTCCTCGCTTTCGGTTCGTCCGGGCACGGCATGCACCCTGGCTTCGGCGCGGTCATGTTCTGGAACAGTGTGCTTGTGATCGGCATCATCGGCGCCTGCTCGCTGTACAAGATCACGGCCCTGCGCGGCGGCGGCGGCGTGGTCGCGCGTCAGCTCGGCGCCACCTTCGTCGAACCGGCGACGACGGACTTCGCGCACAAGCGCCTGCGCAACGTGGTCGAGGAAATCGCGATTGCCTCCGGCGTGTCGGTGCCCGAAGTCTATGTGCTCGAAGGCGAACCGGCGATCAACGCCTTCGCCGCCGGCTACACGCCGGCCGATGCCGCCGTCACCGTCACCCAGGGCTGCCTGGACAAGCTCAATCGCGAGGAATTGCAGGGTGTCATCGCACACGAGTTCAGCCACGTGCTCAACGGCGACATGCGCCTGAACATCCGCCTGATGGGCGTGCTGTTCGGCATCCTCGTGATCGGCATCATCGGCCGCAAGATCGCGGCCAACACGGGACGCAGCCGCGATTCGGGCTACGCCGTGCTGATCGGCATCGCCATTCTCGCCATTGGCTACATCGGCGTGTTCTTCGGGCGCCTTATCAAGGCCGGCATTTCGCGCCAGCGCGAATACCTCGCTGACGCATCGGCCGTACAGTTCACCCGGCAAACGCGCGGCATTTCAGGCGCGCTGAAAAAGATCGGCGGCTTGGCCGCGGGTTCCACGCTGGCCAGCGGCGAGACCGAGGAAGTCGCGCACATGCTGTTCGGCGACGGCGTCGGCTACTCGGCGCTGTTCGCTACGCACCCGCCGCTCAATCTGCGCATCAAGGCCATCGATCCGGCGT
>DATIVQ010000259.1:0-1625 GCA_035465735.1 Rudaea sp. | reverse complement strand
GTAGCTCGGATGATCGTCCAAGTTGCCGACGGAAATCGGCTTCGAGTCGCCCGTGGTCTTGTCTAGAACCGCGATACGATACACATTTCCGTTGCCCTGCACCATAGCGATATGCTTGCCGTCCCAGGCGATCGAGGCGTTTGCGTTGTAGTCGCCCTGGAAGGTAATGCGCGTGGCGGCGCCGCCGGACGCGGAAATCTGGTAAAGCTGAGGCTTGCCTGAACGATCGGACGTGAAAACGATGTTCTGTCCGTCCGGCATCCATTTCGGCTCGGTATCGATCGCGTAGCCTTTCGTCAGCTGCGTGATCTGGTGGCCGGCCAGTTCCATCGTGTAGATATTCGGATGCCCGGCGAAGGACAGCGTCAGCGCCAGCTTCGTGCCGTCCGGCGAGAACGCCGGCGCGCCGTTGATGCCCTTGCGCGCGGACAGCACTTCGCGCGCGCCGGTGGCGATTTCCTGGATGTAGATCGAGGAGTTGCCGCGTTCGAACGAGACATACGCCAGCTTGGCGCCGTCCGGCGACCATGCCGGCGACAGCAGCGGCTCGCGCGAGCGCACCACGGTCTGCGGGTTGAAGCCATCCGAATCGGCGACCATCAACGCGTACTGGATGTTGCTGCCGGTGCCGGTGGAGGTGACGTAGGCAATGCGCGTCCAGAACGCGCCGCGCACGCCGGTGATCTTTTCATAGACCAGGTCGGCGATCTGGTGCGCGACATCGCGCAGGCCGGTGCGCTGGCCGGTGATGGCGAGCGCAAGCAGTTGCTGCTGCTTGGCCACGTCGTAGAGTTCGAATTCGACGCGGATGTCGCCGCCGGGGTTCTCGATCTGGCGCCCGACCAGAATGTAGGCCTGCTTGAGCAGGTTCCAGGTCGGGAACTTGATCTGGCTGCCGCGCGTGGGATATTCGACGATGTCGGCCTTGGGCAGCGTGCGGAACTGGCCGCAGCGGTTCAGGTCGTTGCCGATCACGGCGGCGACGTCGGTATCCGGCGGCAGGCCGGCACCCTCGAACGCAAATGGAATGACCGCGACCGGCGTGGCCGTGGCGGTGCCGTTCTTGATGTCGATGGTCGGCACGTCGCCGCTCAGTCCCTGCGCGATGGCGCCCACGGCGATCAACATGAGGACGAGCGCGGTAAAGGTTCTGGCGAAAATCCGTTGGGTCATGGCGGGTTTCATCCGTCGTAGGTGAAATTGAAGTCTATCTGGCGCTGGAATGCCTTTTCGTAGCCTTTGTACGGCAGCGGCGAGGCGCGTTTGACCGCTTGCTCGATCGAATCGCGCGTCTGCGGATCCGCGTTGCAGGGGTTGCTCAACTGCACGCCGATCACGTCGCCGCCGGGAATCTGCACGATGCGCAACATGCAGCGCAGGCCCGGCAGGGCGCTGTCAGGGCGCAGCCAATTTTCGGTCACGGCGTTCTGGATCGCGGCGAAGTATTGTGCTTGCAGACTGTCATCGTTGCCATTGGTTCCCGACTTGGCCTGCTCGGCTTCGGGCACAGGCTGCACCGGAGCCGGCTTGGCCTTGGCCAGATCCTTGAGCTGTTCGAGTTTCTGCTTCTCGAGCTTGGCCTTGCGGTCGGCGGCCTCGCGTTCCTTGCGGATTTGCGCGAGCTG
>DATIVQ010000258.1:0-5384 GCA_035465735.1 Rudaea sp. | reverse complement strand
TTTCCGGTCGAGCCCGAGGTGTACAAAATGAACAACGGATCCTCGGCGCCCATCGCCTCGGGCGTACATTCGGCGTCCTGCACGGCGACGAGCGTATCCCAGGAACGGTCGCGTGGGGCCTGCATCGGCACCGGCGCGCCGGTGCGCTTGACGACGAGGACGGTCTCCACGCTGGTCGTGCCGGTCCGCGTCAGCGCCTCGTCGACGTTCGCCTTGAGCGGCACGTGCTTGCCGCCGCGCAGGCCCGCGTCGGCCGTGATGACGACTTTGGATTGCGAATCGGCGATGCGGCCGGCCAGCGAATCGGGCGAGAAACCGCCGAAGACTACGGTATGCACCGCGCCGATGCGTGCGCAGGCGAGCATCGCCACGGCTGCTTCGGGAATCATCGGCAGGTAGATGCACACGCGGTCGCCCTTCTTCACGCCGAGGTGGCGCAGCAGGTTCGCGGCACGGCACACCTGCTCGTGCAATTGCCGGTATGTGATTGCCTTGGATTCGTTCGGATCGTCGCCTTCCCACAGGATCGCGGTCTTGTCGCCGCGCATCTTCAGGTGCCGGTCCAGGCAGTTGGCGGCGAGATTCAATTTGCCGTCGGCGTACCAGCGGATGTGCAGATCCTTCGCATCGAAGGAAACGTCGCGCACCTTGGTATACGGCGCGATCCAGTCCAGGCGCTTGCCGATGCGGCGCCAGAAACCGTCCGGATCGCGCACGGATTCGGCGTAGAGTTTTTCGTAGTCCATCGCGCCGATACGCGCATGCGCGGCGAAGTCGGCGGGAACCGGATGCAGGGCGGACATGGTGGCGCTCTCCCGCAGGGAAAATCGCACTTTAGTCCGAATCAGTGATGCGGGAAACCCGTGCCGGCGGCGCTCAGGCCGGGTTCGTCGGCGCCTGTCCAGCGGCGGCCTTCTTGCGCAGGCTGGCACGCAGCACGGCGATGTCCTTGTCGGTGAGCAGGGCCGAATCCGGTCGTGCGCGCGCCTCGATGCGCGCGGCGGCGAAGCCGAGCAGCGCGCCGAGCAGGCCGATCAGGCCGAGCAGCAGACCGAACCCGAGCACGCCCGGACTGTGCGTGGCAAATGCCAGCGCGAAACCGATTACGGCGAGCAGCAACAGAATCCAGCGCACGACCCATCCCCCAGGCGACTGGCCGCGATCCTGCCACAGTGCGACGGCGTGCGCGAGCCACTGCCGCCGGAATGCCGCGCGCCGCCGATGGGCGGCATTCAGGCGGGACACGTAGTATCGTCACGGTCGAGGTTCGGAGACCGCCGATGGAAAACCTGCAAACGCTGGCGCTCGCGGCGGGCCTGGCTTGGGCCAGCGGCATCCGTTTGTACGCCGCGCTGTTCGGTGTCGGCCTGCTCGGTCGTCTGGGTTACGTGCACCTACCCGAACATCTGCAATTACTCGAACACAATTGGGTGCTCGGCGCCTCCGGCTTCATGCTGCTGCTGGAGTTCGTCGCGGACAAGATCCCGGCATTCGACTCGGCATGGGACGCGATCCATACCCTCATCCGCATCCCGGCCGGCGCGCTGCTCGCGTGGGGCGCCATGGGCGACGCCGCACCCGACGTGCAGATGGCGGCAGCGATCCTCGGCGGCGCTATCGCCGGCGGCACGCACCTGGCCAAGATGGGCACGCGTGCGGCGATCAATACCTCGCCCGAGCCTTTCAGCAACTGGACGATGAGCTTTTCCGAGGACGGCATACTCGTCGCGGGCCTGTGGCTGGCGATCCGCCATCCCCTGGCCTTCCTGATCCTGCTCGCCGCCTTCCTTGCGCTGGCGATCTGGCTGATTCCGAAACTGTTCCGATTCCTCGCCGGCCTCTGGCGCCGGCTCGCCGGCCACGCGCCGCGCGCGCAGCCGGCGAAGTAGGCGGCGTTACGGCTTCTTGTCGTCCGGCTTGGCGCCGTCGTTCTCGGCCGCAGGTTCGGTCTTGGCCTTGTCCGCCGCGGTGCCCACGTCGTTGAGCGTGCCGACGCTGACCGTTGCCTTCCAGTGCGCATCGCGCACGGCGAAATAGGTTTTCGGATCCCAGCGCCATTTGGCGTAGATGCCGCCGCCGCAACCGGCCTGGGGCACGGGATCGCCGCCGACCATCACCGAGGGTCCGGCGCAGTTCTTGTTGTTCAACTGGCTGATGCCGGAATCGAAACCGGCGTGCGAGCCGGTCATCTTCATCTTGCCCTGGTTCAATTGCACGACGAGGCGGTGCTTGGCCACCTGGTCCCCGTATTCCGCTTCAAGGGCGCTACGGATCTTTTCGGCTTGCTCGAGTTGTTGCGGCGACAACTGCGCCTTGACGTTGTCGCGCGTGACCTCGAACTCCGGGTACTTGCGTTCCGCGGCGACTGCGAGCCAGGCATAGGCGGTTGGCAGGTCCTTCGGCACGCCTTCGCCGTTCATGTACATCAGGCCGATGCTCAGTTGCGAGAGCTTGTCCGAGTAATACGCGCCGACCTTGAAATACTTCAGTGCGCCGGCGTAGTCGTGATGCGCGTAGTGGCGCATGCCGGCGAACTCGCCGAACAGGTCCGGGTGGTACCAGGTGCTGGCGTCGGCCATCGCGCGCAGTGCCTTCTGCACGTCGGGATCGTTGAGCGGATCATTGTCGGTGGCCTTGGCCACGGAGGTTATCGAGGCAAGGCACGCGATCAGGAAAAGCATGGAGCGAATCGGTTTGAGCATGTCGGGTCTCTGGTTGAGGGCGCGCAGCATAGCCGGAGGCAGACTTGTTGTATACATTTGTAGGGGATTCGACACGTGCCATTGGGTAGGAACGGCTGCGTGTGTGCGAGCGCGATGCGCCGGGGCGGCATCGCAACCGTTGAGACGCGCGCGTCGTATGCTGAGCCGATGGAAGCCATACCGCCAGCGCGCATCAAGGGCCGTGGCGCGGCCTCGAATCCGGAGGGCCGCTTCGAGACGACCGCGCGCGAAGCCGTGGACGATGGCTGGGAACGCGAAGCCGAACCGGCGCCGCATCCGGCGACGAGAGTCACCGAAGAATCCGCGCGCTCCATCATCAGTCGCAACGATTCGCCGGACATCCCGTTTGCGCAGAGCATCAATCCCTACCGCGGTTGCGAACACGGCTGCGTTTATTGCTACGCGCGGCCTTCGCACGCCTATCTGAATCTTTCGCCGGGTCTGGACTTCGAAACCAGACTCTTCGCCAAGACGAATGCGGTCGAGGCCTTGCGTGCCGAATGGGCCAAGCCCGGTTATCGCGTCAGCCCGATCAATCTCGGCGCCAACACCGATCCCTACCAGCCGATCGAGCGCCGCTATCGCATCACGCGGCACATCCTGCAGGCGATGCTCGAACATCGACATCCGGTCAGCATCGTGACCAAGAATGCGCTGATCGAGCGCGATCTGGATTTGCTCGTGCCGCTGGCGCAACACAATCTCGTTTACGCCTTTGTGTCGGTGACCTCGCTCGACAACAAGCTCTCGTCCAAGCTCGAACCGCGCGCCAGCGCGCCGCACCGGCGCATCGAAGCCGTGAATACGTTGGCTGAAGCCGGTGTCCCGTGTGGCGTGCTGGTCGCGCCGATCATCCCCATGCTCACCGACCGCTGGATGGAGCAAATCCTCGAACGCGCGCACACAGCCGGTGCGCAGATGGCCGGCTACACCATCCTGCGCCTGCCGTGGGAGCTGAAGCAGCTTGTGCGTGAATGGCTGGAAATCCATTTTCCCGAACGCGCCGAGCACGTGTTGAGCCTCGTGCGGCAGATGCGCGGCGGACGCGACAACGATCCGCGCTTCGGCAAGCGCATGCGCGGCGAAGGCGAATTCGCGGAATTGATCCGGCAGCGCTTCGCCGTGGCCACGCGCCGGCTGGGTCTTGCGCGTGGCCGCAACCTGACGCTGGATTGCAGCAGCTTTGTCGCACCGCGGAAAGCGGCACCACAGGGTGATTTTTTCAAGTGACACGGTCCTCATCCAGAGGCGAATCCGGGCCGCGCCAGTGCGAACTCCCCTTGCTGCCGGTTGCCTGGGTCAGCGCGCGCGCAACCGGAAACGTTCGCGGTAGTCGGCCGGCGTCAACGCAGTCTCGCGCTTGAACAGCTTGCGAAAACTCGGCACGTCGCTGTAGCCGCAACGTTCGACGACTTCTTCGAAACTGAGCTGCGTGGCTTCGAGCAGGGCCTTCGCGCGCTCCACGCGCAAATGCTGGATATAGCCCAGCGGATGGATGCCGAATTGCGCGTGGAAGTGCCGCAACAGGCTGCGCTCACTGGTGCCGCAATGCGCAGCCAGCCGGGTCACGCTGATCTGGTTGTGCAATTGTTTGTCGAGGAAGGCCGTGATCTTCTCCGACAGGGTATGCCGCGGCTTCTCGAGCATCGCCTGGCTGACGTAAGGCGCCTGGCTTTGCCGTTCGGCATCCAGCAGCATCATGCGCCCGACCTGTTGCGCGAGTTCCGCGCCGCCCGCTTCGGCGATCATGCGCAGCACCAGCGAGTACACGGCGGTCGAGGCGCCCGTCGTGACGACGTCGCCTTCATCGACGAGCAGCGCTTCCTCCTCGAGCCGCACCTGCGGGAAGTGGAGGCGAAACGTCGGTGCCAGCCACCAGCTCGTGGTGGCGCGGCGGCCGTCGAGCAGTCCACTCATCGCCAACAGGTAGGTGCCGCTGCACGTCGCGGCGATGCGCGTTCCGCGTTGGTGCAGCGCGCGCAGCATGGCGATCTCGGGCGCGAACTCGGCGGCACGGTCGAGGATGTCGCGCGGCCGTTCGTGGTCGATGCCGGGCACGAGCACGAGGTCCAGGCGCAGGTTGCGCGTGTACGGACGCAGTCCGGCGATCTCGATGCCGGACTCGCTGCGCACGCGCTGCGCACCGCGTGCGCTGAACATGACGCTCCGGAAGCGCGGCGCGTCGAGCGGCGCACGGATGCGCGCGAGGATCTGCGCCACGTGCAGCGCATCGGCTGGCCCGCTCAGGCTCGACAACATGCAGCCGTCGAGTGCGAGCAGGCCAAGGCGAAACGTCTTCCTACTCATTGATCATCACCGAGCCGGAATTGCCGGCGAGCCACGTCAACACGATATCGGGAACGCCGAACGCGCCGCGTTCCTCGCCGGAACCGCAGGCAACCAGGCGCAACTGCTCCGGAAAATCCGGAGGCAGCTCGGTCGTGGACGGAGCCACCAGTTGCAGGCGGTCGGCATCATCGCGCGTCACCAGCCACACGCCGCGCGGCAGGCGCAAATCACTGGCGCAGGCACGATCGACGACGTCGACGACATCGCCGGCAAGCGGCTGCAGACGCCAGCGCAGCGCGCCTTGCGCGAACACGGCCGAATATTGGCCGCTTTCGAAATACACGGGATGTTGTGGAATGCTGGCTGCCGCCG
>DATIVQ010000257.1:0-3240 GCA_035465735.1 Rudaea sp. | reverse complement strand
CGCCCGCCGAGTCCGCGGCAACGGCCCCGGCGATCTCGCGCAAGAGCTTCGTGCTGCTCAGCGCCGAAAACCTGCGCACGCTGGGATTGCCGGGCGCACTGACCCGGCTTCTCGCTTCCACCGTCCCCGAACACATCGTGGCGGCGTCGAGTTTCGCGGCCTGGGAAGCGCAGCGCGAAGAACACGAACAGGCGCTGTACCGCGTGTGCCAGGAAGCCGTCTCCAATTGCCTGCGCCACGCCGGCGCGCGCCGACTGCGCGTGGAAGCCGCGGTCACCGGCGACCACGCCGTGCTGCGCGTATCCGACGACGGCCGCGGCCTCGGCGCGGATTTTCGCCCCGGCATGGGCCTGGGCAACATGCGCAGCCGGATCGAAGCGCTGCACGGCAGTTTCCGCATCGGCTCGAACAGTCCGGCCGGAACCCTGATCGAGGCGCGCCTGCCGCGTGCGGACCGCGATCCAACTTCCCACGAGGCGCAACCCTGACTTTGGTCAGTGCCCTCGCCCCTGACCCCGGCGCACACTGACAACCGCCGTCATGACAATTGCCGCCGCCACCGCGAACGCACTGGCTATGCAGACCACGGATGCATCGCCGATCCGGATCATCCTGATCGACGATCACGCCGTGGTGCGCGAAGGCGTGCGCGCAGTACTGGAAACCGACGCGGATTTCAGCGTCGTCGGCGAGTTCGGCAGCGGCAACGAGGCGCTCGCCAGCGTTGCCGCGCTGGCGCCTGACGTTGCCTTGGTCGATCTGAAAATGCCCGGCCTGTCCGCGCCGGAAACCATCGCTGCGCTGCGCGGACGCGTGCCGGGCATCCGCGTGCTCGTATTTACCAGTTTCGGCGAGGATGCGCTGATCCGCGCGACGCTCGATGCCGGCGCCACCGGTTACCTGCTCAAGGACGCGCTGCAACACGACCTGATCGCTGCCATTCGCAGCGTCGCCGCGGGCGAAACGTATCTGGCGCCGGCCGCGCAACGACAGCTGATGGAACTTCTGCGCAAGCCGCAACCCGCGCGCGATGCGCTCACCGCGCGCGAAACCGATGTGCTGAAATTGATTGCCGAAGGACTGTCGAACAAGCAGATCGGCAAGCGCCTGAACCTGACCGAGGGCACCGTGAAGGGTTACGTCAGCCAGATACTGGCCAAACTGCGACTCGAAGATCGCACCCAAATCGCGCTTTACGCGGTGCGCCACGGGCTCGCTAGCAGCGTTTGACCCCACACAGGACTTCCGGCCTACGCGCCGCTCGTCCCCAGGCGTATCCTTCCAGAGACCACCAAGGGAGGATAACCATGAGTCTCGTTCCGCTCGCCGCCGCCGTGACGGCTTTGTTCATCGTGCCCGCGTTTGCGCAATCGCCAGCTGCTCCGGTCAGCGTCGTGCAGTGCGGCCATCTCATTGACGTCGTGCACGGCAAATTGCTCGGCGCCAGTTCCATCGTCATCGAAGGCGAACGCGTCAAGGATGTGCTCGATGGCACCCAGCAGCGCGCCGGCGCGACCACGATTTCCTTGCCGAACGCAACCTGCATGCCCGGCCTGATCGACTCGCACACGCACCTGACCATGCAGTTCAGCCGCAGTTTCTACAGCGACGTGTTCCGCCTGAATCCGGCCGACTACGCCATCCAGAGCACGGTGTATGCGCGCCGCACCCTGCTCGCCGGTTTCACCACCGTGCGCAACGTCGGCGATTTCCACAACGAATCCATCGCCCTGCGCAATGCCGTCAACAAGGGCCTGGTTCCCGGACCGCGCATCTTCAGTGCGGGCCGGTTCATCGGCACCACCGGCGGCCATGCCGATGCCACGGACGGCTACCGCTGGGACCTGCAGGGCGATCCGACACCAAAGGACGGCATAATCAATTCGCCCGAGGATGCGTGGAAGGCCGTCCGCCAGCATTACAAGGACGGCGCGGACCTGATCAAGATCATGCCCTCGGGCGGCGTGCTCGATGAGTCCGGCAGTTCGGAAAACCCGCAGATGACCATTCCGGAAATCCAGGCTGTCGTCGCCGCTGCGCACGATTACGGGTTCACCGTGGCCGCGCACGCGCACGGCGCCGAGGCGATCCGCCGCGCCGTCATCGGCGGCGTGGATTCGATCGAGCACGGCACGTTCATGAACGACGAAGACATGAAGCTGATGAAGGAGCACGGCACCTGGTACGTGCCGACCATCATCGCCGGCCAGTTCGTGATGGAGAAGGCGAAGGAAGGCTGGTATCCGCCGCAGGTCGTGCGCAAGGCGATGGAAGTGGGTCCCATCATCATGAAGACCGCCGGCAAGGCCTACAAGAGCGGCGTGAAGATCGCGTTCGGCACCGACGCCGGCGTGTATCCGCACGGCGAGAATGCCAAGGAATTCGAATACATGGTCGAGGCCGGCATGCCGCCGATGTTCACGATCCAGGCCGCGACCACGCACGCCGCGCAACTGCTCAAGCACGACAAGGACGTGGGCAGCCTGGAACCCGGCAAGTTCGCCGACATCGTCGCCGTGCCGGGCAACCCGCTCAGCGACATCAAGCTGATGCAGCACGTGGACTTCGTGATGAAGGGTGGCGTGGTCTACGAAAAGGATGGCAAAGGCGTGGAAACGGCACTCGACAAATAAGCCGCCGTTTTCACCTCGTTTTTCCCGACCCCGCCGCAATGGCGGGGTTTTTGTGTCAGTAATCGGGACCGAATGGCGTAACCCGTTTTGCCACCATCCGTGGCGAACCGAGGGTGGGTCATGGGTCTGCTCCAACGAAGCATGTGCTGTGTTGCGCTGGCATTGGTCTGCGCAGCCTCATGGGCGGATCCGCCGGCGGATTCGGGCGCACTCGACGCAACGTTCGGATCCAACGGCAAGGCGATACTCAATTCGGCCGAGGCTAACGCGACGGGGTCCAGTTTGGTCGCCACCGATGTTGCCGTGCAATCTAATGGCAAGATCATCGTCGCCGGCTACGCCGACAGCGTCTGCGCGCTGGCTCGTCTGAATCCGAACGGAAGTCTGGACACGAGCTTCGGCGGAACCAACGGGTTTTCACCCGGATTCGCCGGTTACGGCGATTGCTCGTTCACCGGTATTGCCGTTCGCCCGGACAACCGCATCGTCGCCGTCGCCAACCAACCGGATGGCGTTGCTGTCGTCTCGCAATTCACGGCCAGCGGTTTGCCGGACTCCGGCAATTTCGGCAGCGGCGCAGCCGTGTTCATCAGCCCGGCCAGCGGCG
>DATIVQ010000256.1:0-2970 GCA_035465735.1 Rudaea sp. | reverse complement strand
GCTGCCCGACTGATCGGAGTCGTCATGCTGGATTTGTTCAATCTCTCCATGCTGATCCCCCATGCCGCGCGTGAGCGCGGGCGTGGCGAGGCCGCTGCACGCGCGGCGGCCCAGCTCGTGGAATTCGCGCGCCTGGATGGCCCCGCGGTGCTGGTCAAACTCGAGGCGTCCAGCGAAGGTCTCAATGCCGAACAGATCGAACACCGGATCGAGCAGTTCGGACCAAACGTGGTCGCGCAGGAAAAGAAAAAGCACTTCCTGCTGCACATCCTCGAACGCTTTGCCACGAATCCGATCAATATCCTGCTGACGGTGCTGGCGGCAATTACCTGGGTCACCGGCTCGGAACTTTCCGACAAGATCGGCGCGATCATCATGATCGCCATGGTGGTAATGGCCGTGTTCGTCGCGCATTTCCAGGAAGCGCGTTCCGGCCGCGCCGTCGAGCAGCTGCGGCGCATGGTCAGCAATACAGCCACGGTGCGGCGTGAGGTCGACGAACACATCGACAGCGCGGACGTGGACGCAGCGCCGCAGCGCGTGGCGAAAAAACTCGAAGTGCCGATCGACGGCCTCGTGCCCGGCGACATCGTGTTCCTTTCCGCCGGCGACATGGTGCCGGCGGACCTGCGCCTGCTTGGCGCCAAGGACCTGTTCGTCAACCAGGCGGCGCTGACCGGCGAATCCATGCCGGTGGAGAAGTTCGCGAACCCGGAAAGCGATGCGAAAACGGCGTTGGAAGCACGCTGCCTGTGCTTCATGGGCTCGAATGTGGTCAGTGGCAGCGCCACCGGCGTCATCGCCGCGACCGGCGCCGGCACCTATTTCGGCGCGCTCGCCGGCTCCCTCGTCGGCCAGCGTGTGGAGACCAGCTTCGACAAGGGCGTCAAGCGCTTCGCCTGGTTGATGCTGCGTTTCATGGCGGTGATGGTGCCCGTCGTGTTCCTGATCAACGGCGTGACCAAGCAAGACTGGTTCGAGGCCTTCATGTTCGCCGTCGCCGTCGCCGTTGGGCTGACACCCGAGATGCTGCCGATGATCGTGGCGATTAATCTCGCCAAGGGCGCTTTGAAAATGGCGAAGAAGGACGTGATCGTCAAGCGCCTGAACGCGATCCAGAATTTCGGCGCCATCGACGTGCTGTGCACGGACAAGACCGGAACGCTCACCCAGGACCGCGTCATCCTCGAGCGCCACACCGATATCCGCGGCGCCGAGGACGACTCCGTTCTCGATTACGCCTGGCTCAACAGCTACCACCAGACCGGACTCAAGAACCTGCTTGACGTGGCCGTGCTCGAACGTGCCGCGCCGGATGCGGCGGCGCGGTTGAAATCCGCCTACACCTTGGTGGACGAGGTGCCGTTCGATTTTTCGCGCCGGCGCATGTCGGTCGTGGTGCGCGACGAGGCAGGCCGACATTTCCTGATTGCCAAGGGTGCCGTGTCCGAAACGGTGGGGATCTGCGCGCAGGCGCGCGATGGCGACGAAGCCGTGGCGATGAGTGCGGAAAAACTTGCCGAAGTGCGTGCGGTGGCGCGCGACATGAACGACGACGGTTTTCGCGTGCTCGCGCTCGGCATGCGGCAGATCGCGGTCAAACCGAGCTACTCGCGCGACGACGAACGCGACCTGACCCTCGTGGGTTTTATCGCGTTCCTCGATCCGCCCAAGGACAGCGCGGCCGAGGCGATCGCAGCGCTCAACGCAAACGGCGTGGCGGTGAAAATCCTCACTGGCGACAACGACGTGGTGACGCGCAATGTTTGCCGCCAGGTCGGCATCACGGTCGAAAATTACCTGACCGGCCCTGCGGTCGAAGCGATGAGCGACGATGAACTCACCGTCGCCGCCCGCACCACGCAGGTGTTCGCGCGCCTGAATCCTCAGCAGAAGGTGCGCGTGATCCAGGCCCTGCATCGCGATGGCCACGTCGTCGGCTTCCTCGGCGACGGCATCAACGATGGCCCGGCATTGCGCGCCGCCGACGTTGGCATCTCGGTGGATACGGCCGTCGACATCGCCAAGGAATCGGCCGACATCATCCTGCTCGAAAAGAGCCTGATGGTCCTGGAGGAAGGCGTGATCGAGGGCCGCAAGGTCTTCGGCAACGTGCTCAAGTACATCAAGATGACGGCCAGTTCCAACTTCGGCAACATGTTCAGCATGATCGGCGCGAGCGCGCTGCTGCCGTTCCTGCCGATGATGCCGGTGCAGGTGCTGCTCAACAACCTGATGTACGATTTTTCGCAGACCGCGGTGGCCTCCGACGACGTCGATCCGGAGTATCTGGCCAAACCGCGTCAGTGGGACCTGAAGGCAATCGCGCGCTTCATGGTGTACGTCGGGCCGATCAGTTCGATCTTCGATTACTGCACGTTCGGCTTCGTATGGTTCGTGCTCGGTGCCGATTCCGGTGCGCATCAGCACCTATTCCAGACCGCTTGGTTCGTCGAATCGCTGCTCACACAGACGCTGATCGTGCACGTGATCCGCACCGGCCGGATACCGTTCATGCAAAGCCGTGCCAGCCTGCCGCTCACCGTCACCAGCACGGCGATCTGCCTGGTCGGCATCATCCTGCCGTTTTCGCCGGTGGCGTCGTGGTTCGGTTTCGTGCCGTTGCCCGGCATCTACTGGCTGTTCCTGGCCGCGGTGATCGTGGTGTACATGGGGCTTACCCAGTTCGTGAAGGCGCGCATGATCCGGCGTTTCGGCGTGCTCTGAACCTTCACCGCGCCTGCACGCGGCCGTACGCTAGGCTCGCACGATGAGTACGGCCATCGTCTGGTTCCGGCGCGACCTGCGCCTGGAAGACAATCCCGCCCTGGATGCGGCGTTGCGTGCGCACGATCGCGTCGCCTGCGTGTATATCCATGCGCCCACGGAAGAGGCGCCATGGGCGCCCGGTGCGGCGAGCCGCTGGTGGTTGCACCATTCGTTGTCGGCGCTGGACGGGCAATTGCGCCG
>DATIVQ010000255.1:0-5050 GCA_035465735.1 Rudaea sp. | reverse complement strand
AACAATCTGGGTGCGGCGCTTTACAAACTTGGCCGCTTCAAAGAGGCAGAGCAAAGCTGGCGCCAAGCTACTCAGGTAAAATCTGACAATTTCGACGCACATAACAATCTTGGTAACTTGCTTCGGTGGAAGGGCCATTTTGCCGAAGCAGAAGCTGTGCTGCGACGTGCCATCAAATTGAGGCCGAATCATGTGGCTGCCCGGATCAATCTCGGCTTGACGCTTGCCTCACTGGGCCGCATGCGCGAAGCCAAGGCCAGTTTTGAGAAAGCTCTGAAGATTGCTCCTCGGGATGTCGACGTGTTGAATGGCTTGGCTGGCGTTGCCCGGCTGGAGGGTCGTTTCGATGAGGCGGAGGTGCTCTACAAGCGTGCTCTCGAAATCAATCCGAATGCGGCTGGGGCGTGGGCAGGCCTTGTAGGCATACGCAAGATGACGTCTCTTGAGAGTTCCTGGTTGGAACGCATGGAGGCACTCGCTGCGAGTGGAATCCCGAGTTGGGAGGAGACTGAGCTTCGCTTCGCAATCGGGAAGTATTGCGACGATGTCAAGGACTTTAAGAGGGCCTTTCAGAGTTACAAACGCGGCAACGATTTGCTGAAGCTGCTTGCAGAACCCTATGAGCATGAATCGCGATCGCAGGATGTCGATGAAATCGTGCGTGTCTACACGCGGCAGACAGTCTCCGGTTTAGAGGTTGGCGGATCAGCCTCGGCGAAGCCCGTCTTCGTGGTCGGCATGATGCGTTCGGGCACGTCACTGGTCGAGCAAATCATCTCCACACATCCCGCAGCAGTCGGAATGGGAGAGCTTGGTTTTTGGGCCGATGCGGCTCGCGAGCACGCGAGCGCGCTGCGACAGGGTCTGCTCGGCGAGCCGCTAAGGAAAAAACTGGAAGAAGCCTATCTGCGCGTTCTCGCGAAACATTCTGCCACTGCGCAGCGTATCGTCGACAAGACCCCAGTCAATGCCGACTACCTGGGCCTCATTCACTCGATATTTCCTCGCGCCCGGATCATCCACATGCAACGTGATCCGATCGACACATGCCTGTCATGTTATTTCCAGCAACTGTCACCGGGACTGAAGTTCACCATGGATTTGTCCGATCTCGCGCACTACTACCGGGAGCATGAGCGTCTAATGGCGCATTGGCACGCCGTCCTTCCGCCAGGAACGGTCTTGGACGTTCCTTACGCAGAACTGGTCGCCGATCAGAAGGGGTGGACCCGTAAGATTCTCGATTTCATCGGGCTAGAATGGGATGAGCGGTGCCTGGATTTCCACCAGACAGGACGCGCCGTGGTCACGGCCAGTTACTGGCAGGTGCGCCAGAAAATTTATGTCGATTCTGTGGGACGTTGGCGCAATTATGAGGAGTTCATCGGTCCCCTGCTGGAACTCAAGAATAATCCGGCAAGGACTCTGAGGTGAAGAAGCGCCGGAAATGGGTTTGTGGCACCTCAGCGCAATCGCAGACCCGGAGTACGACTTCGTCGCCAACGGTCGATTCAAGGGCGGTTACATCACGCGCCACTACGGCGATCCGTCGAATGGCATCGACGCGGTTCAGCTCGAACTGGCGCAGTTGAACTACATGGACGAGGATTCTTTCGCCTACGACGAGGGACGAGCCGCACCGACGCAGGCAGTCATCAAGGCGCTGCTCGAAACAGCGCTGGCTTGATCGGCGTCAGACTTCAAGCGACGCCAGGTCGCCCTTCGCCTCCAGCCATTCCTTGCGGTCGCCTGCGCGTTTCTTCGACAGCAGCATGTCCATCAGCGGCGCGGTGCCGTCGTCCGCATCGACGGTGAGTTGCACGAGGCGGCGCGTGTCCGGATGCATGGTGGATTCGCGCAACTGCGGCGGATTCATTTCCCCGAGTCCCTTGAAGCGGGTGACGTTGACCGCGCCCTTGATCTTCTCGCGTTCGATCCGGGCCAGTTGGGCGTCGCGCTCGGCATCGTCGAGGCAGTAGAACACCTGCTTGCCCACGTCGACGCGGAACAGCGGCGGCATGGCGACGAAGACGTGGCCTTCGCGGACCAGCGTGGGGAAGTGGCGCAGGAACAGCGCGGACAGCAGCGTGGCGATGTGCAGCCCGTCGGAGTCGGCATCGGCGAGCACGATGATCTTGCCGTAGCGCAGTCCGGCGATGTCGTCCTTGCCCGGATCGCAGCCGATGGCGACGGCGAGGTCGTGCACTTCCTGCGAGGACAATACCTGACCGGATTCGACTTCCCAGGTGTTCAAGATTTTCCCGCGCAGCGGCAGGATGGCCTGGTAATCCTTGTCGCGTGCCTGCTTGGCGCTGCCGCCGGCCGAATCGCCCTCGACGAGGAACAGCTCGGTTTGCGACAGGTCGCTGGACGCGCAGTCGGCGAGCTTGCCGGGCAGGGCAGGGCCCTGCGTTATCTTCTTGCGCACGATCTGCTTTTCCGCCTTTAGCCGCAACGTGGCGCGCTCGATGGCGATGGCGGCGATCTTCTCGCCAAGATCGACGTGCTGGTTGAGGAACAGCGAAAAGCCGTCGTGCACGGCGTTTTCGACGAATCCCGCCGCGTCGCGCGAGGACAGTCGTTCCTTGGTCTGGCCGGAGAACTGCGGGTCCTGCATCTTCAGGCTGAGCACAAAGCACAGCCGGTCCCACACGTCTTCCGGCGCTAGCTTCACGCCGCGCGGCAGCAGGTTGCGGATATCGCAGAATTCGCGCAGCGCCTCGGTCAGGCCGGTGCGCAGTCCGTTGGCGTGGGTGCCGCCCTGGATCGTGGGAATCAGGTTGACGTAACTTTCCTGCGTCAGTTCGCCCTCGGGCAGCCAGGCGAGGGCGAAATCGACCGCGGCGGTTTCGCGATTCAGAGCGCCGACGTACAAGTCGGTCGGCAGGTAATCGGCGGCGCCCAGCATGCTGCGCAGGTAGTCGCGCAGGCCGTCCTCATAATGCCATTCTTCCTTTTCGCCGGAGGCCTCGTCCAGCAGACGCACGGTCAAGCCGGCGCAAAGCACGGCCTTGGCGCGTAGAACGTGCTTGAGTTTCGGCAGGGAAATCTTTGAAGTATCGAAGTATTTGGGATCCGGCCAAAAGTGCACGGTGGTGCCGGTCTGTTTCTTCGCAACCGTGCCGACCACTTTCAATTCGCTGGTGCGGTCGCCATTGGCAAAGTCCATCCGCCAGATCTGGCCGTCGCGGCGGATCGTCACCTCGACCCTGCTCGACAGCGCATTGACCACCGACACGCCAACGCCGTGCAGGCCGCCCGAAAAGGCGTAATTGCGGTTCGAGAATTTGCCGCCCGCATGCAGGCGGGTCATGATCAGTTCCACGCCCGGAATGCCCTCCTCGGGATGGATGTCCACCGGCATGCCACGGCCGTCGTCGGACACTTCCACCGAGCCGTCGGTGTGCACGATCACGTCAATGGCCTTGGCGTGGCCGGCCAGGGCTTCGTCGACTGAGTTGTCGACGACTTCCTGCGCCAGATGGTTCGGGCGCGAGGTGTCGGTGTACATGCCGGGGCGGCGCTTTACGGGTTCAAGGCCGGAAAGGACTTCGATATCGGCGGCGTTGTAGCGGCTGCTCATGCGTGAGGGTGATTCTCCGAGGGCGTGGCATGGTCGACGCTGGCGCGGCAAATTTCAAGCCACTCGCGCGCGGTTTGCGCTGCCGGTAGAATACGCCTTTACCAGCATCGGCGTGCTGCGCATGACTCCCCTGATTTTTGTTACCGGCGGCGTGGTGTCCTCTCTCGGCAAGGGCATCGCGGCGGCGTCGCTTGCGTCCATCCTCGAAGCGCGCGGACTTCGCGTGACGATGATGAAGCTCGATCCCTACATCAATGTCGATCCGGGCACGATGAGCCCGTTTCAGCACGGCGAGGTCTATGTGACCGACGACGGTGCCGAAACCGATCTCGACCTGGGCCATTACGAGCGCTTCGTGCGCACGCGCCTGACCGGCAAGAATTCGATCACCACCGGCAAGATCTACGAAGCGGTGATCCGCAAGGAACGCCGCGGCGACTACCTGGGCGCGACGGTGCAGGTGATTCCGCACATCACCGACGAGATCAAGCGCTGCATCGACGAGGCCACGCGCGGCTATGACGTCGCGCTGGTGGAAATCGGCGGCACGGTCGGCGACATCGAATCGCAACCCTTCCTCGAGGCGATTCGCCAGATCCGCATCGAGCAGGGTGCGGACAAGACCCTGTTCATGCACCTGACCCTGGTTCCGTACATCAAGGCGGCCGGCGAGATCAAGACCAAGCCGACCCAGCATTCGGTCAAGGAACTGCGCGCGCTCGGCATCCAGGCCGACGTGCTGCTGTGCCGCAGCGAGCAGCCGTTGCCGCAGGCCGACCGACGCAAGATCGCGCTGTTTACCAACGTGCCGGAAAAGGCCGTGATCAGCGCGGTCGATGTCGACACGATCTACAAGCTGCCGCTGTGGCTGCACGAGCAGGGGCTGGACGATATCGTCGTCGCGCACCTCAAACTCGATGCGAAACCGGCCAATTTGAGCGAATGGGAACGCACGGTCGAGGCGGTCGACCATCCCAAGGACGAAGTCACAATCGCCATCATCGGCAAGTACGTCGAGCACAAGGACGCCTACAAATCGCTAGGCGAAGCACTGCGCCACGGCGGGCTGAAACAGGCCACGCGCGTGAACCTGCGCTGGCTGGAATCCGAGGACGTGGAAGCGAGCGGAGCGGAGATTCTCGCCGACGTCGACGGCATCCTCGTACCCGGCGGCTTCGGCAAGCGCGGTTTCGAGGGCAAGATCACGGCGGCGAAGTTCGCGCGCGAGCGCAAGATTCCCTACTTCGGCATCTGCTACGGCATGCACGCGGCGGTGGTCGACTTCGCTCGCAGCATCGCCGGTTTGCCGGGCGCCGGATCGACCGAGAACGACAAGCACTGCGCGGATCCCGTAATCGCGCTCATCACCGAATGGACGACGGGAAGCGGCGAGGTGGAAAAGCGAGACGAGAGTTCCGACCTGGGCGGCACCATGCGCCTGGGCGCGCAGGAATGCCGCCTGAAGGC
>DATIVQ010000254.1:0-4179 GCA_035465735.1 Rudaea sp. | reverse complement strand
GTCGTCACATCAAGTTCTCAGCGCGCGCACAATTCCACGCCGGAGAAAAAGTATGCAATTTCCACATTTGCTGTTTCCGGTGCATCGGAGCCGTGCACCGCGTTCGCATCGATCGATTGCGCGAAATCGGCGCGGATCGTTCCCGGTGCCGCTTTCTTCGGATCGGTTGCGCCCATCAAATCGCGGTTCTTCAGGATTGCGCCTTCGCCTTCGAGCGCCTGGATCATCACCGGTCCGGAGATCATGAATTCGACCAATGGCTTGAAAAACGGACGCTCGCGATGCACGGCGTAAAAGCCTTCGGCTTCGGCGCGTGAAAGCTGCTTCATCTTTGCGGCAACGATCTTCAGTCCGGCCTTTTCGAAACGCGCATAGATTTCGCCGATGACGTTTTTCGCGACGGCATCGGGTTTGATGATCGACAAGGTGCGCTCCAGCGCCATGTTTTTTTCTCCGCAAACGAGGTTATAAAGAGCTGGAATCTTAACATCTATTTCGCGGGATTCCGAGGGTTTACGTCACAAAACCGTGGAGGATTCTACGTTGCGTCTCGCCCTGCTCGGCACGCTTCGCGATAGCGTGCGTGCTACGCTAATTGTTTCGTAGGCCGGTTTGACCCGCATTCAGCCGTCCGCTTAGAATTCAAACGATCGTTCCATGCGTGCGGCCGCGAGGTTTCGTCCGGCGCGGTGTCCAAGGAATCCGGTTTGAACGCCCCCCATTTCTCCACCAAGCAGCGCATCCTGGATTCGGCCGAGTCCCTGTTCGCGATCCACGGCTTTGCCGGCGCTTCACTGCGCCAGGTCACCGCCTCGGCGCAGGTCAACCTGGCCGCGGTCAATTACCACTTCGGCTCCAAGGAAAACCTCATCAACGAGGTGTTCCGCCGCCGTCTCGACAGCCTCAACGAGGAGCGCCTGGCGGCGCTGGCCGCCGTGCTGAATCAGCCGCGGTTTGGTCTGGAGGACGTCCTTGGCGCCTTCGTGCGCCCGGCGCTGGCCTTGTCGATGGCCGAGGACGGCGGCGCCGGCTTCGTGCGCGTGCTCGCGCGCGCGTTTGCCGAGCACAACGAGCGCCTGCGCAAGTTCCTGCACGACAACTACAGCCATGTACTCAAGCAGTTCGCCTCGGCCTTCGCCCAGGTCCTTCCGCATCTGGACAAGCAGGAACTGTACTGGCGCCTGGACATCGTCAGCGGGGCGCTCACCTATGCCATGGCCGATTTCGGCGTCATCAAGCGCCGCGCCGACATGTCCGAGCGCCAGCATCGGGACCTCGCCGCCGAACACCTGATCAAGTTCGCTGCCGCCGGCTTGAAGTCGGCCTGAACAAATTTCTCCACGTCATTGTTTTTGCTATCAAGAGGTTTCAATGAGCGATTCCCGTTTGCTGATCCGCAAAGCCGCCGTGCTCGGGGCCGGCGTCATGGGCGCGCAGATCGCCGCCCACCTGACCAATGCCAATGTCGACACCGTATTGTTCGATCTCACCGCAAAGGACGGCGATCCGAACAGCATCGTGCTCAAGGCCATCGACAATCTGAAAAAACTGTCTCCCGCCCCGCTCGCAGACAAGTCCCGCGCCGGCGCCATCATGCCGGCCAATTACGATGCGAATCTGGAGTGGCTCAAGGGCTGCGACCTGATAATCGAGGCAATCGCCGAACGCCTGGACTGGAAACGCGACCTGTACGCGAAAATCGGCCCGTACATCACGCCGAATGTGATTCTCGCCAGCAATACATCTGGCCTTAGTATCAATGCGTTGGCAGATGTTCTTGATGAAAAACTTCATCACCGGTTTTGCGGCGTGCATTTCTTCAACCCGCCGCGCTACATGCATCTGGTCGAAGTCATTCCCTGTGCAAAGACCGACCCCGCCGTCCTGAACGGACTCGAAGCCTTCCTCACCACCTCGCTCGGCAAGGGCGTGATCTTCGCGAAGGACACGCCGAATTTCATTGGCAACCGCATCGGCGTTTTCTCGATGCTGGCCACGATGCACCACACCGAGCAGTTCAAGTTGAGCTACGACGTGGTCGACGCCCTGACCGGTCCGGCGATCGGCCATCCCAAGAGCGCCACCTACCGCACTTCCGACGTGGTCGGCCTCGACACCATGGGCCATGTCATCAAGACCATGGACGACAACCTGCCCAAGGATCCCTGGCACGCGCATTACAAGGTTCCGGCCGTGGTGCAGGCCCTAATAGCCAAGGGCGCACTGGGCCAGAAGACCGGTGCCGGATTCTTCCGCAAGGTCGGCAAGGACATCCAAGTGCTCGACCCGGCGAAAGCCGACTACGTGCCGCAGACCGGCAAGGTCAGCGACGAGGTCGCCGCGATCCTGAAGCTGAAGACGCCGGCCGAGCAGTTTGCCAAGCTGCGCGCCAGCAGCGACCCGCAGGCGCAGTTCCTGTGGGCGATCCACCGCGACCTGTTCCACTATGCCGCCTATTGGCTCGGCGACATCGCCGCCAGCGCGCGCGACATCGACTTCGCCATGCGCTGGGGCTACGGCTGGAAACTCGGCCCGTTCGAGACCTGGCAAGCAGCCGGCTGGGCGGATGTAGCGAAATGGATCGCCGAGGACATCGCGGCCGGCAAGGCCATGAGCCGCGCTCCCCTGCCCGACTGGGCGGTCGATCCCAAGCGCCGTGGCGTGCACGATGCCGCCGGTTCCTGGTCAGCCTCGGCCGGCAAGCAGGTTCCGGTATCCAATGCGCCGGTCTACAAGCGCCAGCTGTTCGCGCAGACCGTGCTCGGCACCAAGACCGACACCGGCAAGACGATTTTCGAATCCGATGACGTGCGCCTGTGGAACCTGGGCGGCGACGACATCGCGATCCTGTCGTTCAAGAGCAAGATGCACACGATCGGCGCGGGCGTGCTCGATGGCGTGAATCGCGCGGTGGGCGAAGCTGAGCGCGGCTTCAAGGCGATGGTGGTCTGGCAGGATTCCGAGCCGTTCAGCGTCGGCGCCAACCTTAAGGAAGCCGGCGCGATGTTCCAGGCTGGCAAGGTTGCCGAGTTCGATGCCTTCATTGCCCGCTTCCAGCAGACCAGCATGCGCATCAAGCATGCGTTGGTGCCGGTCGTTGCGGCCGTGCGCGGCATGGCGCTCGGCGGTGGCTGTGAATTCCAGATGCATTCGGCGCGCACGGTGGCGGCGCTGGAAAGCTATATCGGCCTGGTCGAAGCCGGCGTCGGCCTGTTGCCGGCCGGCGGCGGATTGAAGGAACTGGCCCTGCGTGCGTCCCGGCATGCGTTCGGGGGCGATGTGTTCACGGCGCTGAAGGGCTATTTCGAGACCGTCGCGATGGCGAAAACTTCCGGCAGCGCGCTGGAGGCGAAGGAAATGGGCCTGCTGCGACCCAGCGATATCGTCGTTTATCACGCGGACGAACTGCTTTACGTCGCCAAGGCCGAAGCGAACGCGCTCGCCGAATCCGGCTGGCGACCGCCGTTGCCGGATCGTCAGATCACGGTCGCCGGCGATGTCGCCACCGCCACGTTCAAGGCGAACCTCGTCAACATGCTCGAAGGCCGCTTCATCTCCGCGCACGACATGGAAATCGCCACGCGCATCGCCGATACCCTGTGCGGCGGACAGATCGAGCGCGGCTCGCTCGTCGACGAGCAATGGCTGCTCGATCTCGAACGCAAGCATTTCGTCGCCCTGGCGATGATGCCGAAGACGCAGGAGCGCATCGCCTACACCATGCAGACTGGCAAACCACTTCGGAATTGAGCGGCGAAGGAGAATCCCATGACCAAACAAATTCAAGACGCCTACATCGTCGCCGCCAAGCGCACCCCGGTCGGCAAGGCTCCGCGCGGCGTGTTCCGCAACACGCGCCCGGACGACCTGCTCGCCTTCGCCATCGACGCAACGCTGGCGCAGTGCCCATCCGTCGACAAGTCGAAAATCTCCGACGCCATCGTCGGCTGCGCCATGCCCGAGGCCGAGCAAGGCATGAACGTGGCACGCATCGCGGTGCTGCTGGCTGGCCTGCCGAACGGCGTGCCTGCCGTCACCGTGAACCGCTTCTGTTCCTCGGGCCTGCAGGCCGTGGCGATGGCGGCCGACCGCATCCGCCTGGGCGAAGCCGACCTCATGCTCGCCGGCGGCACCGAGAGCATGAGCATGGTGCCCATGATGGGCTACCATCCGGTCTTT
>DATIVQ010000253.1:0-11723 GCA_035465735.1 Rudaea sp. | reverse complement strand
ATTTTTCCTCGACCACCAGCCCTTCTACGCGGTTGATGTAGCGCAGGATCACGGCACCGGCGGCGCGCGCGGCGCGAACCGCTACATTGACGGCGGGTCTGGGCATGACGGATTCCTGCTTTGGTCGTTGTAAAGAACGTGTTGCGATTGTGCCCATTTTAGCAGAAGCAGGGCTTCCGTCCGCCCTTCGGGCCACCGGGCCACTTGCGGATGCCAGGCTTCCGTCCGGCCTTCGGCCAGCCGGGTAACTTTCTTTTCTCGTGAAAGGAAAGTCACCAAAGAAACACGTTCAAAGCGATCCATCCCATGGGAGGAACTGCACACATGTGCTGCAAGGGAATGCAGGTTTCACTTCCGATGCGTCGATTCCGTGTTGTAGCGAGACACCTGCCATAATTCATCCATGGGCAGCCTTGAAGTGCAATCAGAAGCGATTATTGGCACGGAACGAATCCGATTTGTGCTCGTGCGCACGTCGCATCCGGGCAATATCGGCGCCGCCGCGCGCGCGATCCGCACAATGGGGTTCGCGCGCCTCGGGCTGGTCGCCCCGCACAAGTTTCCGCATCCGGATGCCGTGGCCATGGCATCGGGTGCGACCGGCGTGCTGGATGACGCCGCCATCGCTGAAACCGTGGTGGATGCGATTTCGGATTGCACATTGGTGCTCGGCTGCACGGCCCGGGCGCGTGCGGTGCAACTGGATGAATTGTCTCCACGCGAGGCGGCCCAGCGCGCGCTTGCGGCCAGCACGCGGGGCCCGGTGGCCATTGTGTTCGGCAATGAACGCACTGGCCTGGAAAACGACGAATTGATGAGCTGCCACGCCGCCGTGCGCATCCCGAGTGTGGACGATTTCCCTTCGCTCAACTTGGCCCAGGCCGTGCAGGTGCTGGCTTACGAGATGCGGATGGCGATGCTCGCGCAAACGCCACAGGCAGCCGACGCATCAAAATCCGATCCGCCGGCCTCGGCCGAGCAGCTCGAACACCTGTTCGGGCATCTGGCGCAGATGCTCGATGACATCGACTTCCACAAGGGCCGCTCGCCGGTGACGATCATGAAACGCTTGCGCCGACTGTTCCTGCACGCAAACCTGGATCAGCGCGAAGTGCGCATCCTGCGCGGCATCTTCGACGATGCGCAGAGGATGGCCAGGATAGCCAAGCAGAAGGGCTGATCCGTCAGCCGCTTTCTTCGCCGTTGGATTCCGCGGGCGTGCGCGCAGCGAGAACCTTGTCGACGCGCGCGCCGTCCAGATCCAGTACCTCGAAGCGCCAGCCGCGCCAGTCGAAACGTTCTCCGACCTGCGGGATGCGTCCGAAGTGGGCAACCACCATGCCGGCGACGGTGTTGAAATCGTGCTCGGCCTCCGCCGGCAACTCGGCGAGTCCGAGCAGTTCACGCAGGTCATCGGTGCCGAGCGCGCCGTCGATCAGCCAGCTGCCGTCGTTACGCTGCGTCACTTGCGGGCCCTGTGCCGGTTGCATCGGCGCGGCGCCCTGTCCGACCACGGCGCCGAGCACGTCGTTGAGCGTGACCAGCCCCTCGATGTCCCCGTATTCGTCCACGACGAGGGCGAGGCGCGTTTCTGCGTCGCGGAATTCCTCGAGCAGGTCCAGCGCGCGCGCCGTGCCGGGTACGTAAAGCGGCTTGGCCAGTCGCGCGAACAGATCCACCGTTGCGTTGCCGAGCATGGCGGGCAGGCGCTTGAGGCTCAGCACGCCGAGCACGTCCTTGTCGCTGGCGCGGTAGACCGGATAGCGCGAAAACGGCGTGTCGCGCATCGTCGCGAGGTTTTCTTCGAGCGATGCGGCGGCATCAAGCCAGGCAATGCGTGGTCGCGGCGTCATCAGGCTGTCCACGGTGCGGTCGCCCAGGCGCAGCACACGGTTGACCATGTTGCGCTCGTCGGGGTCGATCACGCCCTGGTCGGCGCTCTCGGCGACGAGCAGGCGGATTTCCTCTTCGCTGATCTGCTCCGCGCCGACGCGATCCATCTTCAAGCCGCGCAGGATCGCGCGGGTGAGCCAGATCAGCACGAACGCGAATGGCGTGGCGAGCCACGTCATGACGCGCATCGGTACCGCGGTCGCCACGGCGTAGCGTTCCGGATTGACCAAGGCGACGCGCTTGGGTACGAGCTCGCCGAGCAGCATGTTGGCGAAAGTGATTGCCGTCACACTCAACGCCACGCCCAGCGCCGGCGCATAGGGCGCGATCCAGGCCAGGCGCGTGGTCTCGAGCAGATGCGCGAAGTCCGCACCCAGGCGCGCACCGAGCGCGGTGCCTGTGCCAATGCCGAGCAGGGTGATGAACACCTGCACGGTAGCCAGGAAGCGTTCCGGCGTTTGTGCCAGTTTCAGCGCGATCTGCGCGCGCCGGCTGCTGCGCGCCAAGTGCTTGAGGCGGCTGCGGCGCGAAGTCATCAAGGCCATTTCGCTGAGAGCGAAAAAGCCGTTGAGCAGGGCGAGCAGCACGATGAGCGCGGTTTCGAGGATCATCCGGTAACAGCCACGGGCGAACCCTGAAGTTTAGCAGAGCCGCGGTTTTTCCCCGCTTCGGGCATGACCTGCAACAAAACGGTAAACTGCGCCGGCGCCGCCAACCGAGGCCCGCGCATTCAATCCGGACGAGGCGCGCGCATGTTCTCCCTGCAAACGATTTTCGGCAAAGGCGACAAGTTCTACGGTCTGCTCGAGGCCAGCGCGGATGCGGCACAGCAAAGCACGCGCGCACTGATCGCCATGCTCAACCAGAAGTCGGCCAGTCCCTCGCTGGATGAATTCAAGGTTGCGCGGCGCCGAGAAAAGGAAATCATGGCGCAGATCAGCCAGGCGCTGGTCAATACCTTCGTCACGGCGCTCGAGCGTGAAGACATCGAAGCACTGTCCGGCGCGCTCTACAAGATTCCCAAGACGGTGGAGAAATTCGCCGAGCGCTATGCGTTGTTCGCCGAGCAACTGATGGACGTGGACTACGCCTCGCGCGCGGCGATGCTGGAAAAAGGCGTCGAGATCATCGTCGAGATGGTGCGGCAACTGCGCCGTGGCATGAAGCTCGAGGAAATGAAGGCGCTCAATGACCGCATGCAGGCGATCGAGAGCGAGGCCGACCGCCTGATCCTGGAGTTGTACAAGGACCTGTTCGCCGATACCAGCAATGCTTCGCGGCTGCTGTTGCGCAAGGACCTGTTCGAACTGCTGGAAAAGGCCATTGACCGCTGCCGCGATGCCGGTAACGTCATCTACACCATCGTGCTCAAGAATTCCTGAGAGCCCGCCGTGACGCTCAGCCTGGTATTCGTCGTCCTCGCCGTTGCCCTGGTCTTCGAGTACATCAACGGCTTTCACGATACAGCCAATTCCATCGCCACGGTGGTCGCGACCAAGGTGCTAAGTCCCG
The DNA here is from genome assembly GCA_035465735.1 of Rudaea sp. Classification (GTDB taxonomy): domain Bacteria; phylum Pseudomonadota; class Gammaproteobacteria; order Xanthomonadales; family Rhodanobacteraceae; genus Rudaea. Next base: position 8,318 of record DATIVQ010000253.1, on the reverse strand, counting down.
GCCAGGCTGTGCTGCTCGCCGCCTGCACGAACCTGCTCGGCGCGATGTGGGGCACGGCAGTGGCCCAGACCATCGCCTCGGGCCTGATCGACACCGGGATCGTCTCGATGACGCCGCAAATCCTGATCTGCGCCCTGCTCGGCGCGACGATCTGGGACCTCATCACCTGGTGGGTGGGACTGCCGTCCAGCTCTTCGCATGCGCTGGTCGGCGGGCTCTGCGGCGCGGCGTTGGCGGCGGCAGCCGGCAACTGGCATGCGATCGTCTGGTCGGTGCCGGCCGACCATTGGTGGCATGCCAAAGGCGTGCTGAACAAGGTCGTCCTGCCCATGATTGCCTCGCCGCTGGCGGGCTTCGTGATCGGCTTCGTGGTGATGGGCCTGTTGTTCGCAGTGCTCTCGTTCTTCAATGGACTCGGCGGCGCGGCCACGCGCGCGACCCGCCCGCGCACGGTCAATGCCGTGTTCGGCAAGCTGCAGATATTCTCTTCCGGTTTCATGGGCCTGTCGCACGGCATGAACGACGCGCAGAAGACCATGGGCATCATCGCGCTGGCGCTTGCCGGTGCGACTTCCGCCGGTTCGCTGGACCACATGCCGGCATGGCTGCATTTCCTTCGCGTGCCGACGGATGCGCAAGGTCAGTTCGGCATCGCGCTGTGGATCAAGATCGTGTGTGCCATGACCATGGCCACGGGTACCATGATCGGCGGCTGGCGCATCATCCGTACGCTCGGCCACAAGATGGTGAAGCTGCATCCGGTCAACGGCGTCGCCGCCGACATCACCGCCTCGGGCGTGATCATCACCGCCTCGGTGCTCGGCCTGCCGGTGTCGACCACGCACAACGTGTCGTCGGCGATCATGGGCGTGGGCGCGGCCAAGCGCCTGAACGCGATCCGCTGGACCGTGGTCGAGCGCATGGTCTGGGCCTGGCTGCTGACCCTGCCGGTGGCCGGCGGGCTGGCGTACTTGCTGGTGCGCGGATTGCAGCTGCTCGGCTGGCAACAGCCTTGAGGCATGCGTTCCGTCAGAGCGCGTCGCCGCCTGCCGACATCGCCTTTTCCAGCCGATCGCCGAGCGGGCCGATCTCACCGATCAGGCGCTTGAGTTCTTTCTCGTTCAATAATTCGTAGGGGCGGTTCTCGCACAGGTGCAGATACGGCGTGCCATCGAGGTCGCTTTCGGCGAGATATCCTACGCGCTGTTCCCAGTTGAAGCGCAGGCAGCGTTTCGCATCCCTGCCGGCCATCGCGCCGATCGGCGTTGAAACACGCAGGAACTTGCGGCCATCCTCGCCCTCTATTTCGGCGAGGTAGATGCCCTGTTGGCGTGTGCCGCCGTCGATGCCGATGTCGAAACTGAGCAGATACGGATCGTTGATGCGCAGCGTGTAACTCGCCTGGATGCTGGAGCGGATTTCCTCGAACGAATGCATGATGTATTCCTTGCGGACTGGCCGCGTATGCTAACGTGTCGCGGCAATGAAGTCAGGCACGGCCGCCATCCCGCCCGAACACGAAGCCATCCTGCGCGTGATCCATGCGATACCGCGCGGGCGTGTGACGAGCTACGGCGAAGTCGCGGCGCGTGCCCGGCTGCCGCGGCGCGCGCGCCTGGTCGGACGCGTTCTGGGCGCTTATTCCGTGCTGAAATTGCCGTGGCAAAGAGTACTGCGCTCCGATGGACGCATAGCATTTCCGCGCGGTAGTTCCGGTTATCGCGAACAACGTGCGTTGCTGATCGAGGAAGGCGTGATCGTGCGCAACGGCCGCGTCGATCTTTCGCGCTTCGGTTGGCAACGCAATCTGGATGCGGAGCTGTGGGCGCCAAGATAACCCTGGGATTCTTTCTGATATGCCGAATTTTCCACCCGTCACCCGCTCCCTGCTGATCGCGAACATCGCGATCTTTCTCTTGCAGATGGCTGGCGCCGATACCGCCATCGTTGCGCACTTCGCGCTGTGGCCGATCGGAGCGCACCAGCTAGCGCGCATGGACGACGGCAGCCTTGTCTCGCTCGGCTTCGAGCCATGGCAGCTCGTCAGCTATAGTTTCCTGCACGGCGGCGTGCCGCACATAGCGTTCAACATGCTCGCGCTGTGGATGTTCGGCGGACCGGTCGAAAATGCGCTCGGCCCGCGCCGGTATGCCTTTTATTATTTCGCTTGCGTGCTCGGCGCCGCGTTCGCGCAACTGGCCACCGTCGCGCTGTTCTCGCCGCAGGATTTCTATCCCACGCTCGGCGCTTCGGGCGGCATCTTCGGTTTGTTGCTCGCCTTCGCCGTGCTGTATCCGCAGGCCAAGGTGTTTTTCTTCCTGATCCCGGTGCCGATCCCGGCGCGCATCGCCGTGGTCGGTTACATGATTCTGGAACTCTACCTTGGCGTCACCGGCACCCAAGCCGGCGTCGCGCATTTCGCGCACCTTGGTGGCGCGGTGGTGGGATTCGGATTGATCCAATACTGGCGGAGCAGGGCGAGGCGACGCTGAGGACGCACAAAAAAACGCCGCGGAAACCGCGGCGTTTTTTTTGTTTCAAGGGAAGATTGCCGTTACCAGATTTTGACCTGCTTGTCGCCGCTGCGCACCATCGCGTTGCCAGCCTTGCACGAGAACGCCTGCGCGAACTGCGGCATGTTCGACGGTGCCGCGAATGCGCGCACCGACGCCGGCGAATGCGGATCGACGTTGAGCAGAAGCTCTGCGGTCTTTTCACGCGAGCTGCCGTGCCACACACGTGCCCAGCTCATGAAGAAACGCTGATCTTCGGTCATGCCGTCGATCTTTTCAGCGGCTTCTTTCGGATTGGCCTTGAGTGCGGTTTGCAGTGCATCGTAGGCGATGTTGATACCGCCCAGGTCCGCAATGTTCTCGCCGAGCGTGAGCTTGCCGTTGATGTGCAGGTTGGGCTTGTCCTTGATCGGCGCGTAGGTGTCGAACTGCTTGACCAGCTTGGCGGTGCGTGCGTCGAACTGCTTCTTGTCCTGCGCGGTCCACCAGTTGGCGCGGTTGCCGCTGCCGTCGAATTGGCTGCCCTGATCGTCGAAGCCGTGGCTGGATTCATGACCGATTACCGCGCCGATGCCGCCGTAGTTGAGCGCGTCGTCGCCATTGGCGAAGAAGAACGGAGGCTGCAGGATCGCGGCCGGGAAGTTGATCGTGTTGGTGGTCGGATCGTAGTAGGCGTTCACCGTCTGCGGCGTCATGCCCCATTCCTTGCGGTCGGTGGCCTTGCCGATCTTGCCGATGTCGTAGTGGTAGTTGTATTTGCCGGCAGCCTCCAGGTTCGCATACCAGTCACCTTGCTCGATGTGCAGGCCCGACCAGTCGCGCCACTCGCCCGGATCCGGGTAGCCGATCTTGGGCAGGAAGTCGTTCCACTTCTCGATTGCTTTCTTCTTGGTCTCGGCGCTCATCCAGTCCAGTTGCTCGATGCGGTCCTTCAGCGCCTGGCGCACGTTGGCAACGAGCTGTTCGGCGCGCGCCTTCGACTCGGGCGGGAAATACTTGGCCACGTACAGCTCGCCAAGACCCATGCCCATGGCGTGGTTGACGGCACCGAGCACGCGCTTCCAGCGTTCTTTCTGTTGTGGCTGGCCGGCGAGCGTCTTGTTGTGAAACTCGAAATGCGCGGTCTGGAAAGGTTCGCTCAGTGCGGTGGCGGCGCCGTCGATGGTGTGGAAGCGCAGGTAGGCCTGCCACTGCGTGGCGGGCGCGGTGGCGAGCAACTTGTCGAACTCGGCGATGAACTTCGGTTGCGACAGCGAGAAGCCCTTGCCGACGTTCACGCCCTGTGCGGCGAAGAACCGGTCCCAGGAAAAGTGCGGACTGATCTTGTCGGCGTCGGCGACGCTGACGAAATGGTACTGGTTGTCCAGATTGCGCAATTCGGTTGGGGACAGCGAGGCCTTGGCCAACTCGGTTTCGAACGCCAGCACCGAATCGGCCTGCTTCTTCGCAGCGGCCGCGTCCGAGCCGGTCAGCTCCAGCGACTTGGCCACGTATGCCACGTAGGCGGCGCGCAAATCCTTGTGCTCGGGCTTGAGGTAATAATCGCGCGTCGGCAGGCCGAGACCGTCCTGGAATACGTAGCCGATCTGCTCGCGGGCGTCCTTGAAATCGGCGCCGGCACCGAACGCGAAGACATAACCATCGCCCTCGTTGGCGCGGGCGTCGATGAACTGCGCGATCTGCGCGGGGGACTTCAGCGCCGCGATCTGCGCGAGCACCGGCTTGATTGGATCGAAACCGGCCTTATCGATGGCGGCGGTATTCATTCCCGAGGTGTACAGCCAACCGATCTTCTGCCCGATCGAACCGGGTTTCGCGGTGGCCGCGTTCTTTGCGGCGTCCTCCACGATCTGGCGCTGTTCGCTCAGGCTTTTTTCGTGCAGCTCGTTGAACGAACCCCAGCGGGTTTCGTCGGCCGGAATCGGATGGGCGGCGACCCACTTGGCGTTGACGTAGCCGTTGAAGTCCTGGCAGGGGTTGATACCGGGGCTCAACTGGCTGGCGTCGAAATTCGCGGATGCGGCGGCGATCCCGGCGAGGCCGAGGCCGATGGCCAGGACGAGCGGCTTGATGATGCGGTGTTGCATGGAGTTCCTCCGAAGTGTGCTGCGTTGCATGGGATTACCAGATTTCCACTATCGACGAAGCCGGGCGCACCATCGCGTCGCCGGGCTTGCAGGCGAAAGCGCGCGCGAAGGCGGGTACGTCGGCAAGCGGGCCATTGGTGCGGAATTTCGCCGGCGCGTGCTCGTTGGATTGCACTTGCAGGCGCAACTGTGCGGGACGCTGCGCGGTGCGCCAGGTTTGTGCGTAGGCGTAGAAGAAACGCTGATCGGGGGTCAGGCCGTCGATCGTTGCATCGCCCTGGCCTTGCAGAGTGAGCTTGAACGCGTCGTAGGCCACGAGCAGACCGCCCAGGTCGGCGATGTTCTCGCCGAGCGTGAGCTTGCCGTTGATGTGCAGATCGTCGACCGGGACATAGGCATTGAACTGATCGACCAGTTTCTGCGCGCGCGCATCGAATTGCTCGCGGTCGTTCGCGGTCCACCAGTTCGCGAGGTTGCCTTGCGCGTCGAACTGGCTGCCCTCGTCGTCGAAGGCGTGCGTCATCTCGTGACCGATCACGCTGCCGATGCCGCCGTAATTGAGCGCATCGTCGTTCGTCACCTCGAAGTAGGGCGGCAGCAACTGCGCGGCGGGAAACACAATCTCGTTACCCATGGGATTGTAGTAGGCGTTGACCGTTTGCGGCGTCATGTCCCACTCGCTGTGGTCGACCGGATGGTCGAACTTGGCGAACTGACGCTGCGCGTTGAACGCGCGCGCTGCACGGACGTTGGCGATCCAGGAGGTGCGCGCGATTTCCAGTTTCGAATAATCTCGCCATTTGTCCGGATAGCCGATCTTGGCCACCATCGTGTCGAGTTTCGCGTAGGCCGAATTCTTGGTTGCCGCGCTCATCCAGGTGAGGTGTGCGATGCGCGCGCGCATCGCGGTCTTGAGGTTGTTGACGAGGTCCAAGGCGCGCTGCTTGGCTTGCGGAGGGAACACCTGCGCGACATATGCCTGCCCCAGCAGTTCGCCGACCGCATGATCGGCGCTGCGGATGACGCGTTTGTAGCGCGGCAGGTTCTGTTTCGCGCCGCGCAGCACGCCGCCCGCGAACGTGAAGTCCGCATCGACGAAGGGTCTGGAAAGGTAAGGCGCATTGGCGTCGATCAGGCGCCAGCGCAGCCACGCCTGCCAATGTGCGAGCGGGACCGAAGCCAGCGCCGAATCCGCGGCGACGAAAAAATCCGGTTGGGCCAGCGAAAACGATTTCACGTCGGTGCGGCCGGTTTCGCGGAAAAACTCCGTCCAGGAAAAATGCGGCGTTTTCGCATCGGCGTCGGTCAACGTGACGATGTGGTACGAGTTGGCTGGATCGCGCAGCGCCACGCGATCCAGCGATGCCTTGGCCAGGCGCGTTTCAAGCGCAAGCACCCAATCCGATTCTTCTTTCGCGTTCGCATCGCCGAGCAGGCCGAGCATGCGCTCGACGTGCTTGTGGTATTGCGCGCGCAATTGTTTCGACTTCGCATCCTCGCGCAGGTAGTAGTCGCGATCGGGCAGGCCGAGCCCGCCCTGTCCGGCATAGGCGATATCGGTGCCGGATTGTTTCAGGTCCGGCTGGGCCTCGAAGTCGAACAGTACGTTGTCGCCGCGCACTTGCCATGCGGCGATCAGGGCGGCGATGTCGGCAGGCGATTGCAGGGCGGCGATGGCGGTGAGGTCGCTTTTCAGTGGGCCGAAGCCGGCCTTGTCGATGGAGGCTTCATCCATAGCGGCGGCATAAAAATCACCGATCTTCTGCGTGGCGCTGCCGGGCGCGCCGGGGTGGGCAGCGGCGTCTTCGAGAATGCGCTTGAGGATGGCGGTGTTGCGCTCGCCGATCTCATTGTCCAGGCTCCAGGTGCTGTATTCGGCTGGGATCGGATTCGACGCGAGCCAGCCGCCGTCGGCGTGCTGGAAAAAATCCGTGCACGCGCGCGTGCGCACATCGAAATTTCGTGCATCGATGCCGTGCTCGTTGGTGTGGGCTGCCGCTCCCATGCTGACGAGTGCCAGACCGGAGAGCGCAAGCGATTGTGCGCGGGCGAGACGCATGGAAACTCCCATTGGGGGAGGCGAGTGTAGGGGCTAATGCGCCACCGGCGATGTGTCGAAGGTCATTGGCGGGGTGGGGTGGGGCTGTCCGGATGTGCCCCGTCCGGCAGCTTGTCCGGCCCGACCGCGCCGCCGGAAAGGATGAAGGCCATGGCCTGGTCCATGCTCCAGTCGGTGGCGACGAGTTTCGCGGTCGGCACGATTTCGAGGTAGCCGCCGGTTGGGTTCGGTGTGGTCGGCACGTAAACGGCGGCCATCTCGCGCCCGGCACTGTCGGCGAACACGCGCGTGACAAAACCTATCGATTTCAATTCCGGCGAGGGAAAGTCGATCAGCACCACGCGCTGCGTGCCGGCCGGCTTGGTCGAGAGCATGGTCATAAGCTTTTTCGCGCCGCCGTAGATGGTGTGCACCATCGGGATGCGCGAGATCAGGTTCTCGAAGGCATCGAGCAGGCGCTGGCCAAACACGCGCGTTGTCGCGAATCCGACGACGTAAAAGGCGATCACCGTGGCGACGAAGGCGATGGTGGACTGGAGCCATTCCTGATTCAGCCACGCAGCCGCGCCGGGAAATTCGGCGGAAATGCCGCTGAAAAGTCCGGCCACGACCGGCGCTCCGACGTGCGACAGGAAAGTGAAGATGAACTTGAACACCAGCCAGGTCAGCCACAGCGGCACAAAGGTGAGCAGGCCGGTGATGAGATACCGCTGGATATAGAGATGGCGCATGGATGTCGGCGTCGGGTTTTGTGCAATGATACCGGCAAGCAGGAATCCGAGCCGTTAATGGACGAAGAACCTTCAGCCGCCGTTCCGGAAGTGGTCGTGCCGGCGCCGGGTGCGAGCGCCGGCAAACCCGTGGTCGTAGCCCTGATCGGCCTGCCGGGTGCTGGCAAGAGCACGGTCGCGCGCGCCATCGAGGATCAACTCGGCCTGCGCCGCGTCTGCCGCGACGCGATCCGCCACGCCATGTTCCCGCGCTGCGCCTACAGTTTCGCCGAGAAACGCGCCGCGTTCCGCGCCCAGCTGCTGGCGCTGGAGATCAACTGCATGCTCGGCGAATCCAGCGTGCTCGACGGCGTGACCTTCACGCGCCGTCGCGATCTGATGCGCGTGGATGCGGCGATCCGCCGCTACGGGTTCACTCCGATTCCGATATACCTGGAATGTCCGCCAGATCTTGCGCGCGCACGCATCGCCGCCGACGTCGCAAGCGATCGCCATCTGGCGCGCGACCGCAATCCCGACGTCGTTACCGAAGTGTTGTCGCGCTTCGACGCGCCTCCGCCGAACGCACTGGTCATCGACGCGCGCAAGCCCGCGACGGAAGTCTGCCGGCTGGCGGTAGAAGCGGTGGCGGCGCTGCGCGGTGTGAAGGCAAGGCGCGAAGCGCCCGCCTGAGTCTCAGGTTTTCGCCGGCTTGAGCTTGGCCCCGCGGAAATACCTCACGCGCAGATCCAGTCCGCGCTGACTTTTGCCGATGAACACGAAGCCGGTGTTCGGCCACCAGGCAGTTTTGAGCGTCTCGCCGAAGCGTTCGTTTTCGAGTTCGAGAACCACCCCGATGCACGGGAAATCATGGCGGCGCGCATGCTCCTCGAGAGTCGTGAAGGTGCGCCGCAGAAGATGCAGCACCAGGCGCGAAGTGCGCCATTGC
>DATIVQ010000252.1:0-19975 GCA_035465735.1 Rudaea sp. | reverse complement strand
AGCAGGCCGGCGAGCAGGCCCAGCGCCCACTCTGAAAGTGCCGGTGCCGGAACTGGTCGAGCGACCGTGCCCTCGAATGCACCGATGTCCGACGCCGCGCCGACAACGCGCGGGAACCCGGTCCCGCGCTGGTCGAACGGGTAAGCGTTCGGATTGCTGCCGGCATCCAGCGCGGGACTGCCAGGATATAAGCCCATCGTCATCGTCGGACCGCCGTTATTGGCCAACGGAGCGAGCGTCGGGTCTGCGCTGAGCGTGCCGGCCGGCAAGGTTATGTTCGGCATTGCGGCCATCACCAGGTCGTTCGAACCGCTGACAGTCAGCGTGTACGCGCCCCTCAAATAGATATCGTCCGCGATCCCGCCGGTACTGTTCTTCGCGACGATGCTGCTGACGAGGGTTATCGAAGGTGGCGCGGACGATCCCCCGCCCGCGTATTCGTAGATGCCGCCTCCCACATATTGGGCGCTGTTGCCGGCGATGGTACTGTTGTATATCGAAGCGCCCGTACCCGCTCCGGAATATTTCTGCATCAGGGCCGCACCGATTTGCGCCGAATTGCCGGAAATCGTGCTTTGCACAACATTCAGCCCGTATTTGGAATGCACGCCACCAGAAAGGCACAACGCACCGCCAAGCGAACACGTCGCGGCGTTGCCGCTGATCGTGGATTCGTACACCGCGAGCGGGTAGTTGCTTCCGCCGCTCCCGGAGGAGTATGAGTTCACCACACCGGCGCCGATGCATGCCGTGTTCAGCGAAGTCGTGCTCGCACTGTTGCACGTCAACCGGTTGCCGCTGATCGTGCTCGACTGCAGCGTACCGCCATATTTCGCGATCAATCCGCCACCCGACCCCACGTTGGTAGAGCCACCCGTCGCGCTGCCGGCGTTGACCACGACGGCATTCCTGGAAATCGTGCTGGCGTAAAGGTACGGCCGCGCCGTCAGGAGCCCCCCGCCCACGGCACCATAGCCGAGGTCGGAAGTCGCCGTGTTGCCGTCGATATGGCTGTAGATGACGCCTGCGTACTTGGCAAAGGCGCCGCCGCCGACCGCGATCGGTGGAGACCCGCTGGTAGCCGGCGGCGTTCCGTTCCCGGTACTGACGCTGTTGCCGGTAATCGTGCTCCTGTACATGTAAAGGCCATACGCGGCCACGCCACCGCCAAGGGCGGGCCCCGTCGGATCGGTCACGCTGCAGCCGGATACGGTCGATTGGTACAAGCCCACGCCGCCCGACGAAAAGATGCAACCGCCGCCAATGCCGTATTTGCCGGTTCCCGACGTGGCTCCATCCTGAACGGTCACGTAGCGAAACGCCATGACGTACGGCGGCGTGGTACCGGGTCCGTAATTGACTATCACCTGGTTCGTGCCGCCACCATCGATGGTGACGTGGTTGCCGGCACCGGCAGTGATCGTCAGGTTGTCCACGGCGACCGGCAAGGCGCCCTGGGTCAGGGTGATGGTGCTGGCGTTGCAGGCAGAAAGGTCGATGGTGTCGCCGTCGGCGGCATTGAGTACCGCATAACGCAGGCTTCCGGGGGTGGTCGCACTGCTGGCGTCGTCTACGCAATTGGTAACCGCCACGGTCGCCGCGACGACGACGGGTGCGTGCCGCTGGCGCGGAAAATCGATCTTGTGCTTGGGCGCATGCGGGAACAGATCGAGTTTGCCCGGATGCGCAGCACGATACTGCTTGAGCTGCGCCACCAGGCCGTGCAGCGCCTGCATGCGGGCCGCAATTTGCGGGTTGCCATTCGAGCCGGCATGCGCGTTTGCTCCCGCGACACCCAAGGCGATGGCCAACGCCGCGGCGAGCGGCTTGACGGAACTGCTGTGATGCGACTGCATGACCCCTGCCCCTGTTTTGTGCGCTAGTTCGCAAAAAATAGCCTATCCCCTGAACTGGCGCAAGGATCGCCATGCGCCAGCGCCGACGAGCGCCGCGAGCAAGGCCACGAGTCTGGCAGAAATAGCCGGCGCCATCGCTACCGGGGCCGGCGCCACGGTTCCCTCGAACGCACCGATGTCCGCCGCCGCACCGAGCACGCGCGGAAACCCCGCTCCGCGCTGATCGTTGCCGAGTCCGAGCGGATTGCTGCCCGCATCGACCGCGGGGCTGCCGGTCGCAAGTGCGATTGTCCGGGTCGGGCCGCCGTAATCACCCAGCGAAAACAGCATGGGATCGGATTGCAGCGTGTCTCCCGGAAGAGTCACGCCGGCCGCGGCCGTAGTGACGAGATTGTTGGAGCCGGCAACCGCGACCGGCGTCATCGCGGCGATGTCGGCCTTCGCACCAGCCACGGTATTGTTCGCCACGATGCTGCTTTGCAGGGTCAACGCGTTGGCGATGCCGACAAGATAGATGCCGGCGCCCGCCATGCCGGACTTGTTGCCGGCGATCGTGCTGTTGTCGACCTGCATCGCATCGAACACGCGCGCGAACACGCCGCCGCCGGTCTTGTAGCGTGCCGTGTTGCCGGCGATGGTGCTGTCACTGATGCCGAACCCGGCGTGCGAAGCAAGTCCGCCGCCGGTGCCGAAGGAATAGTTGCCGCTCAGCGTGGAGCGATAGGCGTAGCCGCCGAGGTCCGAAAAGATGCCGCCACCGGTGCAATAGCTGCCGTGCGTGTCGGTCAGGGTGTGCGAGGCGCGGTTGCCGCTGACGGTGCTTTCGAACAGATAGGCCTCGCCGCGGTACGCCATCGCGCCGCCGCCGTAGGCCGCCGTGAACGTGTCCGGATGCGAGCCGAGCGCGGTATTGCCGGTCAATGTGCTGGCATACAGACTCACGCCGCGCGCGGTGACGCCGCCTCCGTAAGCGCCTTCGCCGGCGGCAAGGCAGCCACTGACCGTGCTGTTGTCGAGCGTCACGTAGCCGTTGGAAATGATGCAGGCGCCGCCGGTGACGTGGTAACCGGTCACGACGGCCTGACCGTTGCGCACCGTAAGCTGTTGCAGATCCAGCGTACCGTAGCCGTAGTGGACGAAGACGCGATCCAGACCCGCGCCATCGACGGCCAGCGCGTTCGACCCCGGACCGATGAGGGTCAGGTCGTTCTGGTAGATCGGAATCGCGCCTTGCGCGAGCGTGATCGTACCGCAGGTCAATGCGCTGGCATCGATGCTGTCGCCATCGCCGGCCAGGCTTACGACGCTGCGCAGCGTGCCGGCACTGCCGTCATCCGCGCAGGACGTCACTGGCAGCGTCGCCGCGGGCGCGCTCGCCGGCGCGCGCGGCAAGGCGCGCTCCTGCAGCGCCGCGAACAAGGCCGCCACGGCGCGGCCATCGCCCGGTTTCCACGCCGACGGCACGGGCGCGCTGAGCGGCGCGGCCTGCGCGACGCCCGCAATCGTCAGCGCAGCCGCCAGCGGCAACAAGCGCAGCGTGCGTCGGTTCACGTTCATCGTGCATTTCATGCCGTAATCTCGATGCTGGAACGAATGTATCACGCGCTTGCGTCACGCCGTGCTGGACGACTATCGTAGCTTGGCGCCCCGGGGAGTCCTGCATGTCCTACGCCGAGAAACGCCGCCATCCGCGCCTGGCCATCTACTCGGCCGCACTCGCCGTGTGCAACGGCGAAGGTTTCCTCTCCGACGTCAAGGATCTGTCCCAGGGCGGCGCTTGTATCGGCCGACCGAAGAACTGGCCTGCGGATGCGCCTGCCGAATGCCGGGTTTTCTTCATCTTCGACCAGGAAACGGTGATCGGCCTGGAGGCGCGCATCGTGCGCAACGGCGCTGAAGACATCGGCCTCGAGTTCGCACCCGGGCAGGAACAGCGCGTCGAAAGCCTGCTTTACGAGTCGCGCTTCCTCGACAAGGACACCCTCTGAAATGAATCCGCGCCTGTTCGATTACCTGGCGCCGATCGCATTGCTCATCGGCTCCAACGTGTTCATGACTTTCGCCTGGTACGGGCACCTGAAATTCACCGACCGGCCGCTGTGGCTCGTGATCATCGTCAGCTGGTGCATCGCCTTTTTCGAGTACTGTCTGCAGGTGCCCGGCAACCGCATCGGTTACCGGGTCTACAATCCGGCACAGCTCAAGACGATCCAGGAAATCATCACCCTGGGCGTCTTCGCCGTCTTCTCGGTGGGTTACCTCGGCGCCGGCCTGCGCTGGAACCACCTGGTCGGATTCGCCCTGATCGTGCTCGCGGCGTTCTTCATTTTTTACGAATGAGGAATTAGCGCCCACGCCACGCCGGCCACGCCGGCGATCAGCAGGATTGCAACCGGCCAGATGCTGAGCATGAAGCCGTTGTGGCGCGCGGCCGGCGCACTCACGTAGCCGCGAAAATAGACGATGCGGCCGAGCACATACACCGCGCCGATCGCGGCCATCGCGGCCGGGTTCCAATATTGGGCCGCAATCCACAGGCATGGCACGAACAGGATCAGCAGTTCCAGCGTGTTCTGCTGCACGCGGAAATAACGCTCGAACTCCGCGTTGCCCGTGGTCGCCGGCGCTTTCACGCCGTATTTGACGCGCGCCTTGCCGACCAGCGCGGAGAAGACGAAATATTCGATCAGCGCGCACAACGTGACGAGATTGACCCAGACCATGACTTTTCCTTTTCGTGGATGCATGAGGCCCGCTCGGGCCGGATGATTGTGCCGCACTTTTCTTCCGCCGGCGTGCGACGGACACGTCAACCGGATACGTCTTGTCCCGTTACACAGGGGCAACCCCGAGCCTGTGTTGCGAGCGCAGGCTTCTTGCGGCGCGGATGACTCCCTCATCTGCGCCGTTCTTTTATTTGCTGACGGATTTTTCCTCGGCCTTGGCCCGGTCCCAGTAGGCATCCTGTTCGGCCAGGCTCATGCCGTCGAGCTTGCGCCCTTCCCCCGCGGCCAGGGTTTCCATGCGCCGGAAACGGCGTTCGAACTTCGCATTCGCGCCGCGCAGCGCAGCGGACCAGTCGACCTTGGCCAGGCGCGCGAGATTCACGCACACGAACAGAACATCCCCGACTTCGTCCGTGATGCGCTCGGCATCGGCCCCGTTGTCGAGTTCATGGCGTACCTCGCCGATCTCCTCGGCGAGTTTGTCCAGCACCGGGCGCGGATCGCTCCAGTCGAATCCGACGCGCGCGGCGCGCTTTTGCAACTTCAGTGCGCGCTGCCATTCGGGCAGGCCGCGCGCAATGCCGGCCAGCACGCTGGCATCGGCGTCACCGCTTTCCTCACGCTCACGGCGCTTGTGTTCGTCCCATTCGCGCAACTGCGCATCGGCACTTTCCACGCTCGCGCCGGCAAACACGTGCGGATGGCGCCGCACCATCTTCTCGCAGATCGCCGCGACCACGTCGGAAAAATCGAACGCGCCCTGCTCTTGCGCCATGCGCGCGTGGAACACGACCTGCAGCAGCAGATCGCCGAGTTCGTCGCGAAGATCGGCCATGTCGCCGCGGTCGATCGCGTCGGCGACCTCGTAGGCCTCCTCGATCGTATACGGCGCAATCGTCGCAAAGGTCTGCTTCACGTCCCACGGACATCCGCGCTGCGGGTCGCGCAAGGCCGCCATGATGCGCAGCAGGTCATCAATGCCGCGCTCACTTGCCCTCGATTCAGTCACGCGCGGCACCGCCGAGCACGCCGGCCCAGTCCACCGAGACATCGCCGCAGGCGAAGAAGTCCGGATTGAGCAGGGATTCCTTGGCGTTGTACATGAGTGCGCTGCCGTCCATGCGCCGTACCGCGCCGCCGGCCTGTTCCAGCACGCACTGGCCGGCCGCCGTATCCCATTCGCTGGTCGGGCCGTAGCGCACGTACAAATCCGCCTCGCTGCGTGCCGTGCGGCAGAACTTCAGCGACGAACCGAGCGCGAGCAATTCGTGTGCGCCGAACTTCTGCAGCGCCGCGGCCATGCGTGGATCGCCGTGCGAACGGCTGCCGGCGACGACGAGCGGCGTCGCCCGCGCGCGCGTGCGCAATTTCCCACTTTGGGATTTCGTGGTAAATCGCGCATTTCCGCCGGACCAGGCCCAATAGGTTTCGTCCAGCGCCGGCGCATGCACCACGCCGAGCACCGGCGCATGGGCTTCGATCAGGGCGATGTTCACCGTGAACTCGCCATTGCGCTTGACGAACTCGCGCGTGCCGTCGAGCGGATCGACCAGGAAATACCGCTGCCAGCGGCGGCGCTCACTCCAGCCGGCGTGCTCGGCCGATTCCTCGGACAGCACGGGAATGGCCGGCGCCAGCGCCTGCAACCCGGCGACGATGACGCGATGCGCCGCCAGATCGGCGGCGGTCAGCGGCGAATCGTCGTCCTTGCGTTCCACCGCAAACTCGCCGGCGTAGACGTGCATGATGGCGTCGCCCGCCTCGCGCGCGAGCGCGCAACACGCACGTGCGACATTTTCAAGATCGAATTCGCTCATGTTCTCGGCACGAATCGGCCGGCAAGATATTCCCGGGCGATGAACAACGCCGCGATCGAGCGCCCCTCGGTCACCTCCGGATGCGAAAGCAAGTGGTGCAGCTGCGACAGCTTCCACTCCACGACTTCCAGTTCCTCGGGTTCGTCGCCGACGAGGCGCTCCGGATACAGGTCGCGCGCAAGCACGACGTGCGTCATGCTGGTCATGTAAGCCGGTGACAACGACAGGTTCGTGAGGATGTGCAGATCGCGCGCGCCGAAGCCGATCTCCTCCTTCAGCTCGCGGTTCGCACCCTGCTCCACGGTTTCGTCCTGATCCAGCCGGCCCTTGGGCAGGCCAAGCTCGTAGCGGCCGATGCCGGCACCGTATTCGCGCACCAGCAGCACCGTGTCGTCGTCGCGCATCGGCACGATGATGACGGCGCCCAGACCCGAACCCTTCAGGCGCTCGTAGGTGCGCCGCTCGCCGTTGGAAAATTCCAGGTCGAGCAGCTCGACGTGCAGGAAATGACTTCCTTCGGCACGACGGGTGTCATGAATGATGGGGGGCTTGCGCATGGCGGTATTGTAACGCGCGCGAAGCGCCGTGATAAAAAAGCCGGACGGTTTCCCGCCCGGCTTTCGCAACGATCTGACCGGTTGCGTTACTTGACCGGATTGCCGTCCGCGTCGATGACATGCACGTCGCCGAGGTTCAACGCACGCACCGGTTTCTCGATCTTGGACAGATCGCCCACGATCACCCAGGTCAGCTTGTCCGGATGGATGACTTGCCTGGCGGCGGCTTCGATGTCGGCATCCTTCTGCGCCTCGATGCGCGACTTCAGCGTCTGCACGTAATCGTCCGGACGGTCGAACTTGACGATGCCCTCCATCGCGCCGAGCACGGCACGCGCGGTTTCGTACTGGCCCGGCATCTTGCGCACGTCGTTGTCCTTGATCTTCTGGATTTCCTTGTCGGCGAGCGGCTTGTCGCCGATCACGGCACGCGCTTCCTTGAGCATCTCTTCCGCCGCCGGCGCGGTCTTGTCGGTCTGCACCGGCGCGTACATTAGGTACGGACGCTGGCCGATGGCGTTCGGACTGAACGCGAAGGCGCCGTAGGCCCAGTGCTTGTCCTCGCGCAAATTCATGTTCAGGCGCGAGGTGAAGGTGCCGCCGAACGCGCCGTTCATCGTGCCGATCTGGAGTTCGTTCGGCGCCTTGGTCGACGGCGCGACGAGGCCGGCGATGATCACCGATTGCTGCGCGCCGGGACGATCGACCAGATACACGCGGGTCTTGGCCGGGTAATCGACCTTGGCCAGGTTCTTGGCCGGAACCTTCGTCGCCGGGGCCTTCCAGTCGCCGAACACCTTCTCGAGTTCGGGGACGATCTGCTCCAGCGTCGTATCGCCGGCGACCAATATCCGCATATTGTCCGGGCGGATGTAGTCGTGCACGAAGCCGCGCATGTCGTCGGCGGTCAGCGACTTGATCGAGCTTTCCGTTCCGGAGCCGGTGAACGGAATTGCGTAGGCATTGCCCTTGCCGTACAGGATCGGCGGCAGCAGGCGCAGTGCGATTGCGGTCGGCTGGGTCTTCTCCTGCGCGATATTGGCCAGCCACTGGCCGCGCAGACGTGCAAAGTCGGAGTCGCGGAACGCGGGGTTGCGCACGATGTCGGCGTACAGCGCCAGCGAATCGCCGAGCTTGTCGCCGAGCGCATTCAAGGTGACGTTGCACATATCGAGGTCGCAACCGCTCATGACGTAGGCACCGAGGCGCTGCTTGCGCTTGGCGATCTCCACCGAATCGAGATCCTTGGTGCCCTCATCGAGCATGCTCATGGTGAAATTCGACGTGCCGAGCTTGCGTCCCTGGTCAGCGGCATAGCCCGCATCGAACAGAGCCTCGACCTGCACGACCGGCACCGCGTGGCGCTCGGCCAGCACGACCTCGATGCCGTTCTTGAGCTTGCCGTGCTGCAGTTTCGGGAAAGTCAGGTCGGGGAACTGCACCACCGTCGGTATGCCCTTGCTGCGATCGACGTCGCTCCGGGTGACCTTGTAAGCGCCCGCTGAAGAAAGCACGTTGGCCGGACGGCCCGGGATCGCGGCTCGGCCGGCGATCTCGGCGGCGTCCTTCGCGTCGACCTTGCCCGGCACCACGGTGAGCGTGTAATCGCCCTTCGACAGCCACTTGTCCGCGGCGGCCTTCACATCGGCCGGAGTCGCGGCCATCGTTATGTCGTAATCTTTCTTCCACGCGCCCGGATCGCCGCGATAGACCTGACCTTCGGCCAGCGTCACCGCCTTGCCAGAGAAACCGCCGATCTGTTCCAGCCCACGGATCTTGGATGCCTGGTACGTGGTCTGCACGCGCTGCAGTTCGTCGGCGGTCGGGCCGTCCTTGAGGAACTTCGCCCACTCGTCGGCGATCGCGGCATCGATCTTCTTGGTATCGGCGCCCTTTTTCACGTCCACCTGCAGCAGCGTCATGCTGGCAAGCACGAACGTCATGTTCTCGACCGAGACGTCGTCGGCCAACTTGTCCTGGTAGACGAGACGCTGGTACAGGCGCGAAGTCTTGCCGCCACCGAGCACGCGCGCGGCGAGGTCAAGCATCAGGCGGTCGTTGCCCGAAGCGCCCAGGCCCGGCGTGTTCCATTCGCGGTAGATGCGCGTCTGCGCCACGTTGTCGCTCATCGTGCCGCTGGTGGATTCGTCGCGCGCGGTGACCCACGGCTGCGGCCGCGGCACTTGCGGGCCAGCCGCGATATCGCCGAAGTATTTCATCGCCTTTGCGCGCGCTTGATCCGGCGTGATGTCGCCGACCAGCACGAGCACGGTGTTGGCCGCGCCGTAGTAATCGCGGAACCATTGCTTGACGGTATCGAGCGAAGCCTTGTTCAAATCCGCCATCGAGCCGATGGTGTCGTGATGGTAGGGATGGTTGGCCGGAAACGCGTTCGCCTGGATGTCCTCGAACACGCGCCCGTACGGCTGGTTCTCGTCCTGGCGCTTCTCGTTCTGGACCACGCCGCGCTGGGTGTCGAGTTCCTTCTGCCCGATTGCGCCGAGCAGGTGGCCCATGCGGTCCGATTCCATCCACAACGCCATGTCCAGCGCGGTGGTCGGCACCGTTTCGAAGTAGTTGGTGCGGTCAAGCCAGGTCGTTCCGTTCATGCCGGTGGCGCCGGCCAATTCGAACGGCTTGAAATAGCTGCCCTTGTGGTTCTCCGAACCCGAGAACATCAGGTGCTCGAACAAGTGCGCGAAACCGGTCTTGCCTTCCGGCTCGTAACCAGAGCCGACGTGATACCAGATGCTGACCGCGACGATCGGCGCCTTGTGGTCCTCGCTGACCACGACGGTGAGGCCATTCGGCAGGGTGAAACGCGTGTAGGGAATGTCCGGCGTAGCGGACGCGGCCGCGTTGCCGGTGAATCCGGCGCCCAGCGCGAAAACGCCGGCGGCTAGCAGGGACAGGGGACGCAGCATGCGACTCTCCGTTGTTCGGGAAACCGCGAGCGTAGCCGCGACGGCCGCCCGCGGCAACCCGCCGAAGGTCACATCGCGTCGCGTGACCCTAGGCCTGCCCGGGATCCTGTTCCTCGTGCTGCTTCGGGGAGCCGAACACGAGGCCGAATGCTCGCTCGGGCCAGACCTCGATATAGGTAAGCGCCAACGCCATCAGCGGCACCAGAAAGATGGCGAGGAACCCTTCGGCGAGCGCGAACATGACAATTCCGCGCAACAGCAAGATATGCGCGTCCCAGCCCTCGCGTTTTTCCCGGTCGGCCGCGGTCATGTTGTCGTAGCCGACGTGGAAGGCATTCGAGAAATGCATTGCCGTCATCGTGCCGAAGGTGAGCCACAGCGCCGGGCTGTGCGTGAGCTGCGCGCCCAGATCGGTATTTTCGAACAGATCCTGCAGCGCAATCAGCGAAAACCAGTAAGGCACGCCGACTATACCAAGCACCAAAATCCAGGTGAGCGAGCGGGTGACGATCAGGCCCAGGCGTGCGACCTTGCTCCGCGCCTTGGACCAGGATGTGCGCATGTCGCGCGACAGGCCCTCGGCCAGAAACGCAGCCAGCGCGGCGACGCCGTCGAACCAGTAGGTGAAAATCGTCAGCGCCGCCGACCAACCGAGAGTGTAGACGCCGACGACCGGCACCAGGTTGCGCGCGAGCGAGAACCAGGCATCGCGGCGCGCGGCGAATTCGCGAAGGTGCTGCGACAGCGGCGGCAACGCAATCCGCTTGCCGTTTGCTGTCATGACGGTCGGGTGGCAGCGAAATGATCCTCAGGCGCGCGCAGCAAGGCCAGTGCCTGCGCATGCAGCGCCGGCGTTCCGGCGAGAACGCTCGTCGTATCCAGATCCAGCGCGTCGCCATCCAGCGTGGTGAACACGCCGCCCGCCTCGCGCACGATCACCGCGAGTGCGGCGATGTCGAGGATATTGACGTCGGATTCGACGACGAGATCGATGCAGCCGCTCGCCAGCAGGTGGTAGTGCAGAAAGTCGCCATAGCCGCGGATGCGCCCACTGCGCCGGATCAGCTCGCCGAGCGTATTCCAGCGTGCGTCGCCGGTGAGCGTCTTGACGTTGCCGATGGAAATCGCGGTGCCGGCATCGAAATTGCCCGCCGTGGAAACCTGGATCGGCTTGGCATTCAGAAAAGCGCCGCCGCCTTTGCGCGCCCACGCCGTCTCGCCCGGCGTGCCGCCGTAGACCGGCGCGCTGGAAACGCCCAACACCAGCTCGTCGCGATGCATGAGCGCGATCTGCGTGGAAAACATCGGATAGCCGCGCACGAACGCCTTCGTGCCATCGATGGGATCGATCAGCCACAGAAAATCGCCCGCGCCTTCGCGGCCGAATTCCTCGCCGAAAAATGCGTGCTCGGGATACGCGGCGCGCAACACATTCTTGATCGCGATTTCGGCCTCGCGATCGGCGATGGTGACCGGCGTCGCGTCGACCTTGGTTTCCGCGGTCACGCCGCGCGCGTAGTGATGGCGGATGACGTCCGCCGCCGCGGCCGCGGCCTGCCGCGCCACGCGGAGGGCGCCGTCGAGAAAAGTGGAAAATGCAGCATCCATCAAAATATCTGGAAGAACTTGCCGTGGATCAGTAGCAAAGTGGTACCGTCGCCCTGCGGCTGGCCGATGTAGCGCAACGCGTCGAGAACCTGCGTGTTGCCATCGCGCGCAGCGAGCCGGGCCTGCACGGCGTAGCCGCCGGCATCGACCGTGAACATGCCGTCGAGTTGCAGCGGCCCACCGAGGTCGTGCGCGCTGCCGGCGATGCTGCCGTTCGCCGCCGTCGCGAACTGCGCCTGCAAATCGCCCAGCGGCGCCTGCGCCGCGCCCGCCACCGCCGCGTCGCGCCAGCGGATTTCGCCCTGCGCCGCCGTGGGCCAGGCGCCCTGCACGCGCAGGTGGGCGATGTCGATGTCGATCCGGCCCAGCAATTGCAGCATCGGGATATCCAGCGCCGGAGCGGCGAGGCGGGCCGGCAGGTGGATCGTCGCATCGATCACCTGCAACGAGCCGTCGGAATCGCGTTCAACTGCGCCGTTGCCGGTTACTTCACCACCATGCACATCCAATTGCGCAGCGATCACGCCGCGCAGCAGCGGCAGCGGCGACAAATGCCAGTCGAGGGCGCCGAGTTCGGTGACGTAAATGCTTGCACTGCCGGCATGGCCGTTCCAGATCGTGCCGCTCAAGCCATCAAGCTTGAGCGCACCGGCCCTGGCGGCGACGAAACGCCAGGCGAAGGAAGCCGGGCATGTCGCGATGGCGATTGCCGCGACCGCCAGCAACGCGACCAGGAAAAGCATGAAACGCCGCAAGACCTTCATTGCTTGGAATCTTGCAGCGTCACGCGGGCATTTACCAATCCGAGTCCTTCCGCCTTGTCGGCGGAGAAATCCGTGACCGACACGCCGTAGTCGCGGGCCAACCCATCCATCCAGTTGGCCAGCGTATCGAAATCGGCGATCTCGAAGGTGACGCGCACGCTGACGGGACCGGTCGGTTCCACGCGCTTGAGCGCATCGCGGAGCCCGCCCGCGCGCGCGGTCGCATCGGCGAGCGCGAGCAGGGATTTGCCCTGGCGCGCGACACTGCCGCGCGCGCCTTGCACGCCGAGCGTGCGCGCCTGCGCCAGCGCCTGCCGCATCCAGGCCAGGTCAGCGCGTTGCCGGGTCACGCTCGCGGCGAGGTTCGCACGCGCGCGCGACAGCGGGATCCACGCCAGCGCCCAGACCAGCAGCACGGCGACAACGATGCCACCGATGCCGAGCATGCGCCGGTCGCGCGCCTGCAAATCATTCCACCAGGCGCGGATCACGGCGCGGCTCCAGCGATGCGCAGGCGGCCATCGACGCCATCCGCGCCGGAATTGGCGGCGGTGACTTCCACCTTCAGCCCGGGCAGTGTCGACAGACGCTCGCGCATCAGTTCCAGGGTCTGCACATCCGGCGCGCGCAGCGCGAGTTCCAGCGTCGCGTTGTGGTATTCCATGCCGGCGAGCGTGGTGCGCGTTGTGCTGGCAAGGATCGGCGCGATGCGCGCGAGCAGCCGCACCAGGCCGGAATCGCCGCCGCCCTGCAATCCGCGCATGGCACTGTCCATGAGCTGGCGCGGATCACCGGCGACCTTGTCCATGCCGGGAAACGCCTCGTGCAGCACGGCGCGCGCCTGCGCATCCAATTGCGCGGACTGGCGCGACAGACGCCAGCAATCCGCACCGTAGTATACAAATAACAAAAGCAGCGCTACTGCGGCGAGCACCGCCGCGTTGCGCCACAGCCGCTGCACCGGCGCCTGCCGGTGCGCGGGCGCGAATTCGCCCTGCAGCAGGTTCAGCGCCGGTTCGCGTTGCAAGCGTTCGGCGAAAAATGCGAGCGCGTCATGCGCGCCGTCGCGCAAATCGTGCGTCGTGCGCGATACGGGTTCTTGTGCAGCACCATCGAGCACCGCGAGCCAGCCGGACAAATCCTGGATGCGGCAGGCGCCAGCCGACCCGGCCGAGTCGCGCCACAGCGCGCGTTCGCCTTCGAGCACGATGCCGGCGTCGGGCAGAACCTGGCACTCGGAATACATTGCATCGGCGCGCACGCCGTCCCGCGCAAGACGATCCAGCCAGCCGCGCAGCGTCGCGCGCGCGACGACGGCGACCGGGATGCGCTCGCCGTCAAGTCGGTCCGGCGCGGCGAAATGCTGGTCCTCGACGCTGCCCGCTAGGCGATCCTCGAGCGCGAAGGGCAAGGCCTTGAGCGCCTGCGTACGCGCACCCGGCAATCCGGGAGCATCCAGCAAAAGCACTTCTTCGGACGGCGCGAGCACGACGATACGTTGCGCGCGTTCGAGCGCCTGCGCCGGCGGCGCACCGGCGTTGGAACCGGACAGCGCGCGGTCTTGCGCATCCAGCGCCAGCCATTCCAGATGGCCGTCGGCATGAAGGCGGATCAGCAGGCGTTGGGACATGGTCTCTGCGGCGCGCGACGTTGCCGCATTGTAGCAGTGTGCCGCGGCTCAGCGGCCGGCGGCGGTGGATGCCTCGAAGCCGCGCAACTGCGCTTCCAGATGCCATTGCAGGCGTGCCTTTTCGCTGCCGGCGAGAAATACGGCGCAGGCCGGCGTCGGCTGCGCGGCGCCGGGTGCATCGTGCGCGCATTCGCTTACCGGCGTGAAGGTGTCCGGCGCGCTCCACAAACTGGTGCCGGCGACGAAGGCATGTTCCACACTGTTGCGCGCCATCGTTTTGAGCGTCGCATACGACAGATCCCATGAACTCGCCGCGAGCGCGAATTCGCGCGTCAGGTCGCTGCGCGACACACCTTCGTCGTCGGTGGCGATCGCCAAGGGCACGTGCGCGGCCAGGTAGACCGGAAGCGGATGATCCGCGCCGCCAATGCCGAGGATGCTGCGGTTGCTGGTCGGGCAGATCTCCACGAGGACGTGGCGGCGCGCCATCTCGTGCAACAACTCCTGCGGGCGATCCTCGTGCATGACGTCCACGCCATGGCCGATGCGCTGTGCATGGCCCTGCTCGATCGAGGCGCGGATGTGGAAGCGCAAGCCATCCGGCGGCACCAGTGTCGGCGACAGTTCGCCGGCATGCAGGGAAATATGTACTTGTGGAAATTGCGCATGCAGGTAATCCAGCATCGCCATCTGCTCGCGGAAATCGCGCATCGACAGGTAGCCATCCTCGGGCATGACCAGGTTGATGCCGACCACGCGCGCATCGCTCGCGGCCAGCTCGAAGCCGGTGAGCAACTGCGCGAACACGCGCGGCGCGGGGAAACCACGCAGCACTTGGTACAGGAAGCGCACTTCCACGCTACAGCCGGGATCGGCCTGCGCGCTGCCGCAGCGCAATTCCTCGCGCATGCGGCGCAGCGAGTTGTCGAGTTCGCGCGTCGCTTGCGCCAATACCGCCGTCATGCCCGGCTGCAAGGCCGCGTGCGCGTGCGTAAAGTCGCCGTCCCAGGGCGTGCGCGCGGCGAGTGCGCCGACTTGCGCATCGGCCAGCGTGTCCATCAGCTCCACATAGATCACGTCGTCGCGAGCGGCCTGATGCAGGGCGCGCGCAAGCATGTCGCCCCGGTGATTCTGGGTGACCCGATGGAATTTGCCGAACGTATCAAAGAAATGATCGTGCCCGGATTCGCCGCTGCGCGGCACGAAGTCGCGCATCGACCAGGCGTCGATGATTTGCCGGTACAGCGCGTCGTCGCCGAAGGCGGCAGCGGCCGGCGGCCGTCCTTGCGCGGCATCGCAGGGCGGTGCTACCGCCGTACCTGTCGCGCGCACGACGCAATCGCCGTCCTGCGCGGCCCAGTTCAGCAGGTCCTCGGCGTAGATCGCACCCGACAGGTGGTTATGCAGATCCGCGCCCTTGGGCATGGCGCGCAAAAACGCATCCAGCCGCGGCGGCGAATGGCGGATCGCGTCGAAATGCGCAGCCGTGGCCTGCGCGGGATCGGCTGGCGCCGGCGCGGATGAGTGCGTCGCCACCTGCGCACAACCGGCAAGCGTGGCAAGCGCAAAAACACATGTAACGCGTCGGCAATGTCGCACTGCCATCCCTTGCATCGGAGCGATCGCGGTTTTCCCCATCCGTGCAGGATACGGCATCGAACCGGGTGCGCGTCAATCGCCGCCGCGGCTGCGCTGCAGCACGCGGATGCCGCCACCCGCGCCGCCGCGCCGCTCGATCAGGCTGTCGAACTCGAACGGCAGGCCGTCGAGCGTGATCAACCCGCGCGCAAGGAAATAACTGCTGGTCACGCCGTAGCATTCGGGATGTTCGATCGCACCGAGCGCCGGCTGCGCCTTTAGTACCTGATCCACGCCGGTGTAGTGCGCGCCGCCCTGCTGCCAGATCGCCTGCGCCATTTCTCGCGTCATGTTGGCCGACAGCGTCATCAGCACCGGCAAGCTGGCGGTATTCACGTTGATCGGCGTGCCCATCGGCAATGCGGTCACGTACGGCGCGAGCATGGCATAGGCGTCGCCATCGATGCCGGCAACAAGGCGCAATTCCGAGACGTGCGTAAATATGCGTCCCGCACGACGGTACGGCACTGGCTGGGCGAGGTATAACTGATCGTCCGTGCTCGCCGGCGTGTCCGCATCCATCCAGTTCGCGATGTGATCGGCAACGGCGGGATCGAGCTTGAGCGCGGTCAGCAGCAGGACGAACTTGCCGCGCCAGACTTGCGAGGCGGCGTTCGTCGGGGCCGGATCGAGATTGTTGAGGTTGAAGCGGCCGTTGAGATCGCTCATCTGCGCCGCGATCGTGCCGCCTGGCACCGGCGTCGGCGGCAGCGGAATCGCCCAGATGCTGTCGGCGGCGTCGTAGCCAGTTGGATTGTCTTGTGCACGCGTGAGGACTTCGGCGGCGTAATTTTCGAGTCCGCGTGCGTAGGCCTGTGCCTGTTCCTGACGCAAGGCATTGCGCGTGCGCGCGGCGATCAGCCCGCCACGATCGAGCAGGCCGGCAATCAGTACCGTGGCCAGCGCGACCACGAGCAGGGCGACCAGCAGCGCCACCCCGCTCTGGGATTTTCCATATTGTGGAAATGTGGATTTCATCAGCGCGACCCACCCGGAGGCGGTGGCAGCGGCGGAAGTGGCGTGCCGATGGACGTCGGCGGCACGGGCACGACGAGGCCGGCGGCCTTGTCCGGCCAGGCGGAAACGAGTTCGACCGTGCCGTCGAGCTCGCCATACTGCCGGGTGCGCAGGCGCCATTGCACCGCGCGTGGCAGTACCTCGGGTGGGGATTGCGGCGGAGGCCAGGCATCGAGCCACTGGCCCGACGCACGGTCGAGATAGCGCAGGTGGAAATCCTCGGCCCTTACCCGCAGGTCGTCGACCTGTGGCGTGCTGTTCGCGGCGCGGTCGAGCACGGCATAACGGCCGCGTTCGAACTTGCTGCCGTCGAGTTCGTAGAACACGCGTTGCAGGTTGGAGCGCGGCTCGGCCTGCGGATTGGCGAATCCCAGGCGCGTGAGTTCGATGTGGTCGGATGCGCCGAACAGCGCCGGCAGCACCTGCCCCGCCGCGCCGCGCACCGGGCGCGCGACGGCACCATTGAGATCGCGGTCCAGCGAGCCAACTGCACGCATGAGATCGCCGAAGTCCGCCTCCTTTCGTGCGAGGTCGCCGCGCGTGTGCGCGATGGAGTTCAAGCCACCGTAGGCAAGCGCAGCCATGATCGAGAACACCGCCAAGGCAACAAGCAGTTCGATCAGGCTGAAGCCGCGTTTCATGGCAGCAAGTCCTGGCCACCAAACCCCGTCAGCGTCGCCATCGGCGATTTGGGATCGTCCGGCGCGTAAACGTGCACGTCGATGCGTCGGATCGAGGCCACCGGCGTGTTCTGCACGATCACGTCGTAGCGCCAGTCGCGTCCGCCGAAGCGGCGCCGGCCGTCGTTCTTGCCCGTGGCCGGAAACGGTGTCGCCAGTTTCGTCTGTGCAAGCACGTCGGCGGCCAGCCAGCCGGCGATGGTGCGTTCGCGCATCGCGCCGAAGGCATCGACCTGATTCGCCGCGGTACGCGACAACGCGAGCAGGGCCAGCGCCAACACGAGCAGCGCGACCAGCACTTCGAGCAAGGTGAAACCGCCGGAATCTCTAGCGGCCACGCACGGTCTCCGCGGCCAGGGCGAGACTGCCATCCGGATTGCCGTCGAGCTGCCAGCCTTGCGCCAGATCGGCCAACCGCAACTCCAGCCGGAACGACGTCAGCTCGCCGGAGGAAAAACATACGAGTTGCGGCTTTTCCGGAAAGTCATCGCCGATGACGATGGCGTGGCCGTCACTGCTCAACGTCGTCTGCGTTCCCGCCAGCCACTCGCGCGCGCGCAGCTCGTCGTTTTCCAGCGGCAGCCAGGCGGCCCCATTGCGCCGGCTGAAGCGGTAACCGTGGCGATCCACGCTCACGCCGATATCGCGGCCGACGAGTTCGGCCTGCTCACAGGCGTAGCCGATCAATGCCTGTGTACGCCGAGCCTGTTGTTCGAGCTGGCGTTCGCCGCCGAGTCCGCCCATCGCCAGGGTCAACGCGCCGGCGAGCACGGCGAGAATGACCACCACGACCAGCAGCTCGATCAGCGTAAATCCGCGCATGGCCGCCAACGATCGCGCGCGGGAATCAGTTGTCCCAATTCCCGACATCGGCATCTTCGCCATCGCCGCCGGGCTTGCCATCCGCGCCATAGCTGAACACGTCGATGTCGCCGTGTGTGCCCGGATGCAGGTACAGGTAGGTGCGTCCCCACGGATCCTTCGGCAGCTTGTCGAGGTACTGGTGCCAGTTCGGCGTTTCCGGCGTGCCGGCGGGCTTGTGCACGAGCGCGTCCAGACCCTGCTCAGTGCTCGGATAGGCGAAGTTGTCGAGCTTGTAGGTGTTGAGCGCAGTGACGATGGCCTGGATGTCCTGCCGGGCGCGCACCTGGCGCGCCTCGCCGGGATGCTCCATCACGCGCGGTACCACGATCGCGGCAAGGATGCCGAGGATCACCACGACGACGAGGATCTCGATCAGTGTGAATCCGCGTGTCGCGGAAGGAAATCTGTTGCTGCGCATCGCCATCGCCTTGTGTTGCGGATGATCCGCGACGATCATAGCAAAATGAGCCGTGACGCTTCTTTCGATGCCAATACCGCGCTGCGCGAACGCGACCTGGCCGCGATCTGGCATCCGTGCACGCAGATGCGCGACCACGCAGGTGCAGATGCATTGCCAATGACGGCGGTTGTGCGCGGCGAAGGCGCCTGGCTCATCGACGCGAACGGCAGCCGCTACCTCGACGCGGTGAGCTCGTGGTGGACGAACATCTTCGGCCACGCCAATCCGCGCATCGCCGCGGCGGTGAAGGATCAGCTCGATCGCCTCGAGCACGTCATCTTCGCCGGCTTCACGCACGAACCGGCAATTCAACTCGCCGAGGAGTTGCTGCGCATCGCGCCCCGGCCTCTCCCGGCGCCGCCGGGAGAGGAAAATAAACACTTCGCGCGCGTGTTCTTTGCCGACAACGGCTCGAGCGCAGTGGAAGTGGCTTTGAAGATGAGCTTCCACTTCTGGCGCAACCGTGGACAGACGCGCAGGACGCGTTTCATTGCGCTGACCGGCAGTTACCACGGCGAGACGCTGGGCGCGCTGTCGGTGACCGACGTGCCGCTGTACCGTGCGACTTACGCGCCGCTGCTGCACGAACCGATTTTTGTCGCCTCGCCGGACTGCTTCGCGCGCGAACCGGGCGAATCCTGGCGCGAGCATTCGCTGCGCCGGCTCGGCGACATGCGCGGCGCACTGGAAAGGTACGCGGCCGAGGTTTGCGCCGTCATCGTCGAACCTCTGGTGCAATGCGCCGGCGGCATGCGCATGTACGACCCGGCGTACCTGACCGGCCTGCGCAAACTCTGCGACGAATTCGACGTGCACTTCATCGCCGACGAAATCGCGGTCGGCTTCGGCCGCACTGGCTCCCTGTTCGCCTGCGAGCAAGGCCGCATCGCGCCGGATTTCCTGTGCCTGTCGAAAGGCCTGACCGGCGGTTTCATGCCGCTGTCGGCGGTGCTGACCACGGCCGATGTCTACGAAGCGTTCTGGGCCGAATACACAAGCGGCAAGGCATTCCTGCATTCGCACAGCTACACCGGCAATCCGCTCGCCTGCCGCGCCGCGCTGGCGACGCTTTCGATCTTTCGCGACGAGCCCGTTCTGGATCGCAACCGCGCGCTGGCGCAACGCATGGCCGAGCGACTGGCGCCATTGGCCGACCATCCACATGTGGCTGACGTGCGCCAGACCGGCATGATCGTGGCGGTGGAGCTGGTGCGCGACAGGCGCACACGCGATCCGTTTCCATCCAGCGAACGGCGCGGCCTGC
The DNA here is from genome assembly GCA_035465735.1 of Rudaea sp. Lineage (GTDB taxonomy): Bacteria > Pseudomonadota > Gammaproteobacteria > Xanthomonadales > Rhodanobacteraceae > Rudaea. Next base: position 170 of record DATIVQ010000252.1, on the reverse strand, counting down.
GCGTGTACCGACATGGACTGGAACACGGTGTGCTATTGCGTCCGCTTGGCGACGTGGTTTACTTCATGCCACCGTATGTCGTCACGCCGGATGAAATCGATTTGATGGTCGACGTGGCGATCGCAGGCATCGAAAAGGCAGTGAGTTGAAATGCGCATCCCGAGAATCCA
>DATIVQ010000251.1:0-4986 GCA_035465735.1 Rudaea sp. | reverse complement strand
CTCGCCCATGCGCACGATTTCGCGCAAAGCGCCATTGATTTGGCAAACAAGCAAGACAAGGCCAAATCTGTTGCCGACGCCTACGAGGTGCTCTACCAGGTTGCCAAGCGCCAAGGCGACGATGCGGCCGCGCTGGCCTGGCACGAGAAATACGCCGCCGCCGACAAGGCCTATTTGAACGACGTCAGCGCACGCGCGCTGGCCTACCAGATGGTGCACCAGCGCGTGCTCGACAACCAGCGCCAGCTCGAAGCGGCAAACGACGCGAACAAGCTGCTGGCCCTGCAGCAGACGGTCGCCACGCAGAAGGCGCGCGCGCGCTTGCTGTACATGCTGCTGCTGCTCAGTGGCCTGCTCATCGTCGGCGGCTGGGCGTACCGCACCAAGCGCTCGCAGATCAAGTTCCAGAAACTGGCACGGCGCGATGGCCTGACCGGTATTTTCAACCGCCAGCACTTCTTCGAGTCCGCCCAGGAAGTATTGCGCTATTGCGCCAAGGCCTCACGCGAGGCCTGTGTCGTGGTGATGGATCTGGATCACTTCAAGTCGGTCAACGACATGCACGGCCACGCCGCCGGCGACGATGCGCTCAAGCGCGCGGTCGCGGCCTGCCAAGTGCTGCTGCGTTCGATCGACGTATTCGGGCGCCTCGGCGGCGAAGAGTTCGCCATCCTGTTTCCCGACTGCCCGCTCGCGGTCGCGCGCCAGCGCGCCGACGCCATGCGCGAATCCATCGCCGCCTCGCGCCGCGAGGGCGATGCCGCCGCCGACGTGCTGGTGACCGCCAGCTTCGGCGTGGCCGGCACGCAGGAGAGCGGCTACAACCTCGCCACCCTGCTCGCCGCCGCCGACGATGCCATGTACGCGGCCAAGCGCGCCGGCCGCAACCGGGTCAAGGTGTACGAGCCGGCCGCCAGCGCGGCGGCGACCCCGGCCTGAGCCGCCCGGACCCGGCATCCCACAAGACCCCATCGCAGGCAACATTCCAATTGCCCACCGGCGCGGTTTGGGTGCAGTATCGGCGCGGCCGAGGGGAATGCGAACCGAATATGCCGTTTGCCGCCGCATCGCGCACCGCCCGGGTCGCCGGATGCATTCTTGCGGCCGCACTGCTGCTTGCCGGCGCATGTGGCGCCGTGGCGGCGGAGAATGTCGACCAGCTCCTGCGGCAGGCCGATGCACTCAAGTACACGAGCAATGAGGAATTCCTCACCCTACTGAACAAACTGGACGCGCAGTCCGGCAGCCTGACGCCGGTACAGCGCGACTGGGTTGAATACTTCCACGCCTGGCAACTGGGTTACCGCGGCGAATACCAGAAGGCGCTGGCCGCCTTCGATGCCTTACTCGCGCATACGCCGGACGAAACGGTTCGCGCACGCGCACGCATCAGTCTGATCTACGACCAGGTCAATGCCGGACATTTCGAGGACGCCTTCATCGTCATGGGCACGGTGCTCGAATCGCTGCCGAGGATCGACGACCGCGATACGCGCTTTCTTGCTTTCGACGCCGCTGCGTACGTGTACAGCCGCGGCGGCGAGTACGATCTGGCGTTGAGTTACGTGAATCAGGCGCTCGCCATGGATCCCGGCGGACGCTCGATGTGCGCGGTCCGGGAAACCCAGATCTGGATATTGCAGCAGGGCGGCAAGCTGCAACCCGACGACGCGTTGATTCGGCAGGGCCTGGACACCTGCCGCCAGGCCGGCTCCGCGGCCAATGCCAATTCCATCCTCCTGCAATGGGCCAAAGCATTCCTGGACGACGACCGGCCCGCGGACGCGCTGAAACTGCTCGAGAAAAACACGCCGGGAATCCTGGCGACCCATTCATCCGCATTGACCTCGGACTTTCGTTCGGCGATGGCGCAAGCCTATCTGCGCACGGGCGACCTCGTCGACGCGCACGAGTCCGCGCAAAGCGCGGTCGAACTGGCAAACCAGCAGGACAAGGCCAAGTCCGTGGCCGACGCCTACGACGTGCTCTACCTGGTCGCCAAGCAGCAGGGCGACACTGCCGCCGCGCTGGCGTATCACGAAAAATATGCGGCGGCCGACAAGGCCTATCTGAACGACGTCAGCGCGCGCGCACTGGCCTACCAGATGGTGCACCAGCGCGTGCTCGACAAACAACGCCAGCTCGTGGCGGCCGCGAACCAAAACGCAGTGCTGACCCTGCAGCAGCAGGTCGAAGCGCAGAAGGCGCGCACACGCCTGCTTTACATCCTGCTCCTGCTCAGCGTCCTGCTCATCGTCGGCGGATGGGCGTACCGCACCAAGCGCTCGCAGATGAAGTTCCAGAAGCTCGCGCGGCGCGACGGCCTGACCGGCATCTTCAATCGCCAGCATTTCCTCGAGTCCGCGCAGGACACGTTGCGCGAGTGCGCTCGCCACGCGCGCGAGGCCTGCCTGATGGTGATGGACCTGGATCACTTCAAGTCGGTCAACGACATGCACGGCCATGCCGCCGGCGACGATGCGCTCAAGCGGACGGTCGCAACCTGCCAGGTGCTGCTGCGCCCGGACGACGTGTTCGGGCGCCTTGGCGGAGAGGAGTTCGCCATCCTGGTGCCCGACTGTCCTGCCGACGTCGCCCGCCGGCGCGCGGAAGCGATGCGCGAATCCATCGTCGCCTCGCGGCGTGAGGGCGACGCCGCCGCCGACGTGCCGGTGACCGCGAGCTTCGGCGTGGCCAGCACGAAGGACTGCGGCTACAACCTCGCCACCCTGCTCGCCGCCGCCGACGACGCCATGTACGCGGCCAAGCGCGCCGGCCGCAACCGCGTGGAAGTACACGGCGCCGCCACAGCCAGCGCCACGACCTGAGACCTGATTCCATCGATGGCGTTGCCGCACGGTCGGGATTTGCAGGTAGCGAACGAACCGCCGGACCACACGATCGACGTAAACATCGGCGAGCCGACATCCGCCGGATGCCGGTATGCTTGGCATCCGGCCCCCTCGTCGTTCCGCGCATGAAACCGCTGCGTCCGCAACTGCGCGGACTGATCTTCAAGCTCACCGTCTTCTACGTGCTGCTCTCGCTGCCATGCCTGGTGCTGGTGGAGACGGGGCTGCTGACTTTCGAATTTGATCACTTCATGGCGGGCGTGGAATCCGGCGCGCTGACGCGGGCCACGCAGGCCGCGGCCGCCGATCTTGCGCGGCAATGGCCACACGCCGACACACCTACCGACCTGGACCTGTGGACCGATGCGCTGGTGCTGCGCATGCAGCGCCCGCACGGCGGTCCGCTTGCGCAGGATTCGTTCATTCTCACCGAACTTTCGTCCACGCCGCTCGCCGCCGTCGTCCTCGGCGCGGACGGGCATGTGCTCGCCGCCGCGCCCTCCAATGCGCACTGGCAGCCGCAACTGCCGGCGCCGGACTCCGATGCCTGGCGCGCCGCCGCGGCGCAGGCCGGCCAGCTCGCGCGGATCGCCGACAGCCCGTGGCGCGTGCGCCGCACGCTGACGCCGATCCGGTCGGAAGACGGACGTCTGGACGGCTATCTTCTGGTGGAACTGCGCCTGCCGGTGCCCTGGCACCGGCTGCTGCTTGACGCCAGCCTGGAATGGCCGATCGTGCTCGGCTACCTGATCCTGTTCGGCATCGCCTCGTCGTTCTTCCTCGCCACCTGGGTCACGCGCCGGCTCAACCGCGTGGCGCGCGCGGCGGCGGCGTGGAGCCGCGGCGACTTCTCCGGCCGCATCGGCGATCCCGCGCGCGACGAGCTCGGGCACCTGTCCGCCCTGCTCGACGACATGGCCCTGCAGCTCAAGGACCTGCTGCGTTCGCGCGCGCAACTGGCCACGCTGGCCGAACGCCAGCGCCTCGCCCGTGACCTGCACGACACGGTCAAGCAGCAGGCCTTCGCGCTGAACCTGCAACTGGCCACCTTGCGCCGCCAACTCGGCGAACACCCGCTGGCACCGCGCCTGACGCAGGCCGAAGCGCTGAGTGGACAGATCCAGCGCGAACTCGTGCAACTGCTCGATGAATTGCGCGCCGGCGATGCCGAGCTGCCGTTCGTCGAGCGCCTACGCGCGCGCGCGCAGGCCTGGGCGCAGACCAGCGGCATGCGCCTGGACTTGCAGCTCGACGACGTGCCGGCGCCGCCGTCCGCGGCAGCGGAAAACCTCTTGCGCATCCTCGACGAGGCCCTGGCGAACGTTCTGCGCCACAGCGGCGCCGCGACCGTGTGTGTAAGCCTGCTTCGCAACGACGGCCGTGTCGTGCTGTCCATCTTCGACGACGGCCGCGGCGCGGACGCGCCGTTGCGCTCCGGCATGGGGCTTGCGAACATGCGCGAGCGCGCGCAGTCGCTGCCGAGAGGCCACTTTGATTTCGCCAGCGTGCCTGGCCGCGGCACGCGCATCGAAGCTGGATACTCCACCACCGAGGAATCCCCCGCATGAACGCACCGGCCATCCGCGTCGTCATCGCCGACGATCACATCCTGGTGCGCCAGGGCATCCGCGCCTTCCTCGATACGCAGGCGGACCTCGCCATCGTCGCCGAGGCCGGTGACGCCAACGGCGCCATCGAAGCCTGCGCCGCGCACAAACCGGATGTCGCCCTGATCGACCTGGCCATGCCCGGCGGCGGCGTCGCCGCGATTCGCGCGATCCGGCAGGCCAACCCGGCGACGCGGGCGATCCTGCTCACGTCCTTCGACGACGCGCGCGACATCCTCGCCGCGGTGCAGGCCGGCGCTTTGTCGTGCTTGCTCAAGGACATCGACGCGGACGGACTGGCCGACGCGATCCGCAAGGCGGCGCGCGGCGAAGCGGTGCTGCATCCGCGCGTAGCCGGTTACCTCGTCGACGCGGTGCGCCAGGGTCGGCCCGCGCCCGGCGCGGACGCGCTCGCGAGCCTGAGCGAGCGCGAACGCGAAGTGCTGGCGCTGATTGCCGAAGGCGCGAGCAACCAGCGCATTGCCACGCAACTGGAAATTTCCGAGAAGACCGTAAAGACCCACGTC
>DATIVQ010000250.1:0-9576 GCA_035465735.1 Rudaea sp. | reverse complement strand
GCCCAGCGCGCGATAACAATCCATCGTCGCCGCGGTGACGACGCGGAATCCGTACACATCCATGACCTGCGCGAAGCTCTTGTGCTGGGCGCGCATCTTCGCGTAGATGCTATAGGGCGACTTGATCCGGCTGACGACGCGGTGCGGGATCTTTTCCTGCTCCAGGCGCGCGCCGAGCGCGGCCTCGATCTTGCCCATCGCCTCACGGCGGTTGCCGAGCACGCTCTTAATGCGTGCGGCAACGATGCGGTAGCGGTCTGGATATAGCGCGCGGAAGCCCAAGTCCTGCAACTCGGCGCGCGCGCGGTTCATGCCCAGGCGCTGGGCGATCGGGGCGTATATGTCAAGCGTTTCGCGTGCGATGCGGCGGCGCTTCTCCGGCGCCATTGCCGCCAGGGTGCGCATATTGTGCAGGCGGTCAGCCAGCTTGATCAGGATGACGCGCAGGTCGCGCGCCATCGCCAGCAGCATCTTGCGGAAACTTTCCGCCGCGGCCTCGGCCACGCTGCGGAAACGCAGTTTGTCGAGCTTGGTCACGCCATCGACGAGTTCGGCCACGCTGGCGCCGAACCCGGATTCGATTTCCGCGCGCGACAGCGGCGTGTCTTCGAGCGTGTCGTGCAGGATCGCGGCGATGATGGTTTCGGCATCCATGCCGATCTCGGCGAGAATGCCGGCGACCGCGACCGGATGCGTGATGTAGGGTTCGCCGCTCTGGCGCTTCTGCCCGGCGTGGGCGCGCGCGCCGGTCTGGTAGGCGCGGCGCACGCGCGCGATCTGGTCCGGAGGAAGATAGGCGCCGAGGCGTTGCTCCAGCGCTTGCACGTCGGCAGGGATGGCTTCCCGCGTCGCCGTGCTCATGATCGTGCCGCGTGGATTAACGCGTCCGGCGATGGCGACAACAGATCATGGAATGGCTCACAGATCGTCGCCGCCTTTCATGTCTTCATCCACTTCCGCCGCCGCCCATTCCAGCGCCTCGCGTTCCTTACGCTCGCGCTCGACGCGGTCGATTTCGTCAATCATCTCGTTGCTGACCTTGCGCCCGGCGATTTCGCGCAACGCGACCACGGTCGGCTTGTCGTTGTTCGCCTCCACGAGCGCATCGGCGCCCTTGGCGACCTGACGCGCGCGGCGGGTGGCCATCAACACCAACTCAAAGCGGTTGTCGACCACTGCCAGACAATCTTCCACGGTAATGCGTGCCATAAAAAATCCTCAAAATCGAAAGCAATTCAGACTATTACACAGGATATATTGTAACTGCCGCGCATGCTGCGGTGCAAACCGGGCATCTGAACGGCAACTGGCCGGCATGACTTTGTTGCCGTGCAATATGCCCCGTTCCTGCGGTAGGCTTGCCGCTCCCTTCGCCTGCGCAACGGACTTCAATGCATTTGCCGCTCCTGCGGAAAATCGCGGTTCCCGGACTTCTCGCCGCCCTGATCGCCGGCTGCGCCACGCCGATGCCGCGCAAGGACGATCCGCTGGAATCGTTCAACCGCAAGATTTATGCGTTCAACGACTTCGCCGACCGCGTCGCGATCCGGCCGGTCGCAGTTGCCTATCGCAAGGTGACGAACCGGACCTCGCGCACCTTGATCAGCAATTTCTTCGCCAACATCGAATCGCCGATCACGATCGCGAACGACCTGCTGCAGGCGAATTTGCCGCAGGCGGCCAAGGCCACCGGCCGTCTCGCGATCAACAGCACCGTCGGCGTGCTCGGCTTTTTCGATCCCGCCAGCGAAATGGGTATCGAGGCCAGCCCCAGCGATTTCGGCGTGACCCTGGCGAAATGGGGCGTGCCGGACGGCCCGTACATCGTGCTGCCGCTGTTCGGTTCGACCACCTTGCGCGATGTCTGGCGCGTGCCCGTGGACGGCTATTTCTTCGATCCGCTGACCATCTACGCGCGCAACCACGACAAGCCGTTGCACGCCGAATACCTGCCGACGGTGGCCTATCTCGTCACCCTGCGTTCGAGCGGCATCGACGCCGAAGGCCTACTCGAAGGCGTATTCGATCCCTACGTGTTCTACCGCGACGCCTATCGGCAACGGCGCCTGTACCAGATCTACCGCGGCGAACCGCCGCTGGACGTGATCCAGGCACTGCAGGGCGGCAACGATCTGGATGACGCCGACAAGCTGCTGCAGGAACAGGAGCAGTACGAGAAGCAGCAGAAGCAGAAAAAGGCGGATCAGGGCGGCGCCACGCCGCAGCACTGAGCCTGCCGCCTCAGACGAATCCGAGCAGATCTTCCACCTCGCACAGATGCGCAAGATTGCGCAGGCCGCGCGGCGCATGGCGGTACCGGATCGACGCGCCTGCGCGGCGCGCCGCCGCGCTCCAGGCGATGAGCACGGCCAGGGTCGCACTGTCGCCGCCATCGAGCGCGCCCAGGTCCAGCGTCAATACGCCGCCGCGTATCGGCACTGGCAGGCGCGCCAGCGCCTGGCGCGCATTCGCAAACGAGATCGCCCCGGTCGCGCGCAGGCCACCAGCCGCGTCGTCGGCAAGAGCAAAGGCGGGCGCGCTCACTTCTTGCCTTGCTCCATGCTCTTGAGCGCTTCGGCGCCCTGCGATTCGAGGCGCGTGGTCAACGCGTCGAGGCTGGATTTGGCGATCTCCGCGGCGACCTGGTTGCGGTAATTGGTGACGTAGGAAATGCCTTCGATGATGACGTCGTAGGCCTTCCACGAACCGTCGCTGGATTTGCGGAACGCGTAATCGACCGGCACGACCTTGCCGTCGTCGAGCACGACCTGGGTGCGTACCAGGGTGCGCTTTTCATTCAACTGGCCCTGGAACGGCAACACCTTGACCCGCCCTTCCGTGTACTTGAGAAGGCCTTCGGCGTAGCGGTGCGTAATCGAGTTGTACATGGCCTTGGCGAAACGCGCGCGCTGCGCCGGCGTTGCGCTGCGCGCGTTCTGGCCGAGCACTAGGATCGAGGCGTAGTCGATGTCGAAGTGCGGCAGCACGATCGCATCGATGGTCTTGAGCAATTCGTCACGGTTGTTCTGCAGTTGCGCGCGGCGTGCGTCCATGGTCTTGCCGAGGTCGTCGACGATGCCCTGCACGACTTGATTGGGTGTGACCGAAGCAGGCGAAGCCGTGTCGGCATGCACCGATGCAAACGCGGTCAGGCCGATGCAACACAAAAACAGACTTGCGAATTTCATGGCGGACTCCTATTCCTTCTTGTCGCCGGACGCGGCCGCGTCTGGCTTGGCCTTGTCGCCAGCCTTGCCGGCATCGCCTCCGACCAGATACTTGCCGATCAGTTCCTCCAGCTGCATGGAACTTTGCGTCAGCACGACCTCGTCGCCATTCTTGAAATTCGTCGGCGAGCCGCCCGGCTGCAGGGCAACGTACTGGTCGCCCAACAAGCCGCTGGTGAATATCGCCGCCGCCGAATCGTCGGGAATCTTGTCGTAACGATCGTCGACCGACAGCGTGACCTTGGCGTCGAGCTTGTCCGGCTCGAGGGCGATGCCGGCCACGCTGCCCACACGCACGCCGGCCACCTTGACCGGCGCGCGCAACTTGAGCTGGCCGATGTTGGTGAAGCGCGCGACGATGTCGTAGCTCGGCCCCTGCCGGTAATTGGCCAGGCTCGTCGTCTGCGTGGCCAGATAGGCGAGCGCGGCGAAACCGAGCAGGATGAACAGCCCGGTGCCGACCTGGAAAGTTTGTCGTTGTGCCATCGTAGTTTCCTTGCCTTACATGAGGAAGGCAGTCATGACAAAGTCGATTGCCAGAGTGGCAATTGAAGAAAACACCACCGTGCGCGTGGTCGCATACGCCACGCCCTCGCTCGTCGGCGGCGTGGTGTAGCCCTGGAACGTGGCGATCAGCGTGCACACCGCACCGAACACGGCGCTTTTCCACACGCCATTCATCACGTCGGTCCAAACGTCCACGCTCGAGGTCATGTTCGACCAGAACGTGCCGCTGTCCAGGCCGAGCCAGTTCACGCCGACCAGATGCGCGCCGAAGATGCCGAGCGCGTTGAACACGCAGGCCAGCAGCGGCATCGCGATCACGCCGGCGAGGAAGCGCGGTGCGACGACGTAGGCGAGCGGATCGACGGCCATCATCTCCATCGCGTCGAGCTGGTCGGTCGCGCGCATCAGGCCGATCTCGGCGGTGATCGAGGTGCCGGCGCGGCCGGCGAACAGCAAGGCGGTGACGACCGGGCCGAGTTCGCGGTACAGCGACAGCGCGACCACGGTGCCGAGCGCGGCGGTGCCGCCGAAGATCGACAGCGTGTGGTAGAGCTGCAGGCCGAGCACCATGCCAACGAACAGGCCGCAGATCATGATGATGGTCAGGCTCATCGCGCCGACGAAGAAAACCTGACGCACGGTCTCGCGCAGGTAGCGCAGCGAGCCCGGCAGCGCACGCAGGATGCGCAGCAGGAATATTCCGCAGGCGCCGACCTGGGCCAGGCCCGCCGCGATGATCGACTGGCGCCGCACGGCGTTCATGCCGACAACCCCAGCTGCTTGGCGTAATCGGGCGCCGGATAATGGAACGGTACCGGGCCGTCCGCCTCGCCGCTGAAGAATTGCCGGGTCCACGGCGTATTGCCCTGCGCGAGTTCCTCCGGCGTGCCGTAGGCGGCGATCTTGCCGCCGGCAAGCAGGTGGATGTGGTCGGCAACGCGGCGCACTGCCGAAAACTCGTGCGCGACGAGGATGGCAGTCAAGCCCAAGGTCTCGTTGAGCGTGCGGATCAGCTTCACGATCTGGTTCAGCGCGATCGGATCCAGGCCCACGAAGGGTTCGTCGTAGATGATCAACATCGGATCGCGCACGATCGCTCTGGCAAGTGCAACACGCCGCATCATGCCGCCGGACAACTCGCTCGGCATCAGCTCGGCCGCACCGCGCAGACCGACCGCCTGCAGCTTGGTCAGCACGATGTTGCGCACCAGTTCCTCGGGCAGGTCCAGGTGTTGGCGCAGCGGGAACGCTACGTTCTCGAACACGGAAAAATCCGTGAGCAGCGCGGAATTCTGGAACAGGTAGCCGATCTTCTCGCGCAAGTCGAACAGGGCTTCGCGGCCGAGTTTCCATACATGGTGGCCATCGACCACGATTTCGCCGGCGTCCGGGCGCAATTGGCCGGTGATGTGGCGGATCAAGGTCGTCTTGCCGGTACCGCTCGGACCCATGATCGCCGTGACGCGACCGCGCGGAATCTCCAGGTCCACGCCGTCGAAGATCGTCTTGCCGTTGAGCACGGTGCTCAATCCGCGGATCCTGATCAAAGGCTCGCGGATCTGGACGTCGTCTTGCGGCGGCGCGGCGGTGGCGTTCATTGCAGGTCGGGCGGCGGCGGAAGCGGCTACCTTACCCGAGCCTCGCGCTGCGGGAAAGGCGCGAGCAGCGCGCGGATCAGGTCGAGTTCAGCAATTGCGCCAGCAATTGCGAGTGATCCTGAGCCGGCAATGCACAACCTTCGCGGCGACTGGCCACGATTTCGCGCATCTGCGCCAGCGCGGCGGCGAAATCGTCGTTGACGACGAGGTAATCGAATTCCGCGGCGTGGGCCAGATCGGCGTGGGCGTCGGCAAGCCGGCGCCGAATCGTCGATTCGCTGTCAGAGGCACGCGAGCGCAGGCGGCGTTCGAGCTCGTCACGCGACGGCGGCAGGACGAAGATGCCGACCGCATCGGGCATTTGCGCACGCACCGCGCGCGCGCCCTGCCAGTCGATTTCCAGCAGCACGTCGCGGCCCGCCGCGAGCGCGCGTTCCACGACCTTGCGCGACGTGCCCTTCAGGTCGCCATGGACCACGGCGTGTTCGAAGAATTCGCCGCGCGCGACCATCGCTTCGAATTCGGCGCGCGTCACGAAGTGGTAGTGCACGCCATCGATCTCGTTCGGCCGCGGCGCGCGCGAAGTGTACGACACCGACAGTACTAGGTTCGGATCGCCTTCGAGCAACGCCCGAGTCAAGCTGGTCTTGCCCGCGCCCGACGGCGCCGCGACGATGAACAAGGTGCCGGTACTCATTCGACTTTGCTTGAACCTGCAGTGCCAACGCGCATTCTATCGTGTCGCGCACGCTATCATGTCGCGCACGTCACGCCGTCGATCGACCCGAAGATATTGCGCGAAGATCGATCAATAATAGTTGTTGCGAAGGTGCGAGGTGGCGCGCAGACTTGCGGACCGGCTTGCGCGTGGGCTGAGCAATAGCCATGAGCCATCGCGGAAAAATTCTGACCGCAATGATCAGCGTCGGGGTATTGGGCGTGATCGGGCTGTGCGGCGCGACTGGGTGGCTGTTCTGGCGGCAATCGATCGAATCGGAAACGGCCTATTCAGGAGGATTGGCGGCACAACTCGGGGAACGCACCGGCCGCATCATGCTCGGCATTCGCGACATGCTTGCCGGATTCGACCGGCTCGCCGAAAAACCGTGTTCTCCCGTTCACCTCGAAGTCCTCAAGCGTGCTTCGGTGTCACGTCCCTACGTCCGTGGTATCGGGTATTGGCACGCGGACCAGCGCCTGTGCGGCATCGGGTTCCTGCCCAATGCGGGCATCCGCCCGCGTCACGCCGACCGCATCTATCCGAACGGCGTCATCGCCTGGTGGCCCAGTCCACAGACCCAGGTCGGCGGGGTGCAGATGTTCCTGATGCGCTACGGCGATTACGACGTCGCGATCGATCCCAATTTGCTGCTCGATGCAGGCTTGCCCCGGCATCGCGAAGCGGCGCTCTGGGTCGAGGGCTTGCGCCTGGCGACGATTCCGACCGGCGCACAACTGCCGGCGCCGGACAAGCTGCCGCTCGGCGTGATGCTCGATCGCATCCACGGCCTGGTGCTGTCACATTTTGCGGAAAACTCGATTCTGCCCATCGACGTCGTCGCCCAGGAACCGATGATCGACTTCTGGACCAGGCATGCGTCCATCCTCCTGCTGGGAACGATTCTGGGTCTGCTACTCGCCGTCGGCTGGATCGACGTCATCCTTCGACTGTCGCAGCGCGAGCTGAACCCGGCGACGCAACTGCGCCGCGCGATCCGGCACGGCCGCATCTGTGTGCAATACCAGCCGGTGGTCGAACTTCAGACGCGTCGCTGTGTCGGCGCCGAAGCGCTGGCGCGCTGGCAACGCGAGGACGGCGAGTGGATCAGTCCGGCCGTCTTCATTCCATTGGCCGAACGTGCCGGTCTGATCCGCGACATCACGCTGGCGGTAATGAAGATCGTGATCGGCGATCTGCGCCGGATCTTCGACGAGGCCGGGCCGGTGAGCATCAATCTGAACCTGTCACGCGACGATCTGCTCGACGATCGGACCGGACTCGAGCTAGCCGCCTGCTTGCAGCGTTCGGACCTGCCGACGGCCGCGATCAAACTCGAGATCACCGAACGCTCCCTGGTCAACAGCGATACGGCGAGAATCTTGATCCACGACCTGCGCGACCGTGGCCACGACATCGCTATCGACGACTTCGGAACCGGTTATTCCAGTTTGTCCTATCTGCAGTCTTTCGAGCTGGACCTGCTCAAGATCGACAAGACTTTCGTCGACGCGATCGAAACCGGCGCGGCCACGAGCCAGGTCATCGTGCACGTGATCGAAATGGCGAAATCCCTGCGTCTGAAGCTTGTGGCCGAGGGGGTGGAGACGCTCGCGCAAGTCGCGTGGCTTGCACGTCACGGCGTCGATTATGGGCAGGGTTATCTCTTCAGTCGTCCGCTCCCTCTCTGCGATTTCATTGCTTACCACCAGGCGAATGGCCACGGGCGCAATGCGTAAGCGCTTGCAACGTGCGTGCAGCGCGTCGCTGCCGGGCTTGCTCGCGATCGTAATCTTGGCCGGTTGTGCCGGTCAGCGCACTAGGCCTGCCCCGGTGAGTGAGGTGCCCGTTCGCGCCTCCCCCCGCACGGCAGTGCCCGAAGCGCCGACGACGAGCCGACGCGCCGGGATTGCGTCAAAGGAAGTCGGATACTACCTCGACGCATTGCAGGGTCGTTTGATGCAGGAAATGCCCAAAGACGTCGGCGTCGTCCGCCAAGGCCATCGCATCGCCGTCGAGATTCCAAACGCAGAAGATGCGACACGGTTCGCGGAAACACTTCAGTCGGTCGCAAAGGTATTGGTCGAATATCACTCCGTGCGCGTGACGTTGCGCTCGGCACCTTCAGCCGGTGAAACACAAACCATTGCGGAAAGCCGTGCGCACGATGCCGCTCACACACTCACGCGACACGGTGTGGCAGCCGGGCGAATCGACGTGGCCGACGGCATACCGCCGATCGCCGCCGCGCACGTCGAGCTATTGTTGGAACCGATCGTCCGGAGCGATAACTAACCTACGAATCACTGATGCTATAGACGTCATTCGATATTCTGCACCTGCTCGCGCATCTGCTCGATCAGCACTTTCAGTTCGACGCTGGCCTGCGTGGTGCGCGCGTCGACGGACTTGGAGCCGAGCGTGTTTGCCTCGCGGTTGAATTCCTGCATCAGAAAATCCATGCGCCGGCCGACCGCGTCGGGCAGCGCGAGCACGCGCCGCGCCTCGGCGATGTGTGCGCTCAGGCGGTCGAGCTCCTCGTCGACGTCGATGCGCGAGAGCTGCAGCACGAGTTCCTGTTCGATGCGGCCCGGCTCGAGTTGCGCCGAACCGACGGCGGGCTTGAGTTCGCCGAGGCGCGCTTGCAGTTTGGCGCGCAACGCTTCGCGGATGTGCGGCAGCCAGCCGCGCACGTCGGCGACGATCTTTTCGATCCCGTCCAGGCGCTCGCGCAGGAACACGCCAAGGCGTTCGCCCTCGCGGGCGCGCGTGGCGAGCATGTCGGCCAGCGCCTGATCGAGCAGTTTCAAGGCCGCGCTGCGCAGGCCTTCCTGGTCGATGTCGTTCTGCACCAGCACGCCAGGCCATTGCAGCAGGCCGGTGAAGTCGATGTCGAGGTCGGGGAAACGCTCGTCAAAGGACTTGGCCAGTTGTGCGAGGCGGTCGAGCATGGCGTCGTTGACGCGCAGTTGCGACGCGTCGGCATCGTTCGGGCGGAAGCGCAAGGTCACGTCGACCTTGCCGCGCGTGAGCTTCAACGCGACGCGCTCGCGCAGGGCGGGTTCGATCGCACGCAATTCGTCCGGCAGGCGCGGATTGAGCTCGAGGTAGCGATGGTTGACCGAACGCAACTCGAACGCGAGCGCGCCCCACGGCGTTGTAGTTTCCGCGCTGGCGAACGCGGTCATGCTGCGGATCATGGTTGTCTCCCCGGCCCGTTTGGCAGGCAATGGTAAACTTCCCGCCCGCATTTTTGGGATTTTTGCATGCCCGCTGTCACTCGTCCTTCCAGCCGCGCGCCGGATCAATTGCGCACCGTCACGATCGAGCGCCGCTACACGCGCCACGCCGAAGGCTCGGTGCTAATCGCGTTTGGCGACACGCGCGTGTTGTGCACGGCCAGCATCGAGGACAAGGCCCCGCCATTCCTGCGCGGCAAGGGCGAAGGCTGGATCACCGCCGAATACGGCATGTTGCCGCGTGCCACCGGCGAGCGCACCGCGCGCGAGGCCGCGCGTGGCAAGCA
>DATIVQ010000249.1:0-2713 GCA_035465735.1 Rudaea sp. | reverse complement strand
CGCTGCTTGATCGCCGCATTGACCAGGCGGATCGTGCCGAGGCGTTCCTTGTCGCCGCCCTTCATGGCGGCCTTCATGTCGTCGGTGAGTTTGGCTTTCAGGCTCATGACAGGTTCCCGGGTGCAAAAACGCAAAAACCGGCGCCGCTTGCGCAACGCCGGTTTGTGAAATCGCTCAAACTACAAGCTTCAGTACAAACGCTTGCGCTTGGTCACGTCGCGCGACACGCGGCGCAGATGGCGCTTCACCGCGGCGGCGGCCTTGCGCTTGCGCTCCTGCGTCGGCTTTTCGTAGAACTCGCGCTTGCGCGTTTCGGCCAGCACGCCGGCCTTCTCGCAGGTGCGCTTGAAGCGGCGCAGCGCGAACTCGAAAGGCTCGTTCTCGCGAACTTTGACGTTGGGCATGTTCTCTCCACTGTACACTTGGTACCCGAACCCTCGGGCGAGCCGTGTATTTTACTGTGGAAACCGTGAAAATTGCAAAATCAGGCCCTGTGCTGGGCATCGAGACGTCCTGCGACGAAACCGGGGTGGCTGTCTTTGATCCGGGACGTGGCGACCCGGCCCGGGGCTTGCTGGCGCACACCTTGTACAGCCAGATCAGGATGCACGCCGATTACGGCGGCGTGGTGCCGGAACTGGCCAGCCGCGATCACGTTCGCAAGCTCCTGCCCCTGATCCGCGAGACGCTTTCCCGGGCCGGAATGACCACGCATGACCTCGGCGGCGTGGCCTACACGGCCGGGCCTGGTCTGGTCGGCGCGCTACTCGTTGGTGCCTCTTGTGCACGGGCGCTGGCCTGGGCGCTGGACGTGCCGGCCATCGGCGTGCATCACATGGAAGGTCATCTGCTCGCACCGCTGCTCGAGGCAGATCCACCGCAGCCACCATTCGTTGCGCTGCTCGTATCCGGCGGGCACTCGATGTTGATCGAAGTATCCAGGATCGGTCGATACCGTCTGCTTGGCGACACGCTGGACGATGCGGCGGGTGAGGCCTTCGACAAGACCGCCAAGCTGATGGGACTGCCGTATCCGGGCGGTCCGGCGCTGGCCAAGCTGGCCGAATCCGGCACGCCAGGCAAGTTCCGTTTTTCACGGCCGATGACGGATCGGCCCGGGCTGGATTTCAGTTTTTCCGGGCTCAAGACACAGGTGCTGCTGGCGTACCAGCAGCACGCGGACGAAGCGAATGCGAAGGCCGACATCGCGCGTGCCTTCGAGGATGCCATCGTCGATACGCTGCTGATCAAATGCCGGCGTGCACTCGCCGCGGTTGGTGCAAACCGGCTGGTGATCGCCGGCGGCGTCGGCGCGAACCGCAAGCTGCGCGCGCAACTTGCCGAAGCGGCGCAGCGCGAGAATTTTCGCGTGTATTTTCCGCGCCTGGAATTCTGCACCGACAACGGCGCGATGATCGCGCTGGCCGGTGCGCTGCGCCTGCAGGCCGGGCTGCACGATAATGCCGCGATCAAGGTGGCGCCACGCTGGGACCTGGCGTCGCTGCCCGCCGTGGAGGCCGCGTGATGGACGTGGTTTTCATCGAGGATTTGCGCATCGACACCGTCATCGGCATCTACGACTGGGAGCGTAAGATCCGGCAAACGGTATCGCTCGATCTGGAAATGGCTTTCGACAATCGCAAGCCGGCGGCGAGCGACAAGATCGAAGACACGCTCGATTACAAGAAGATCGCCAAGAGCCTGATCGGCTTTGTCGAGGAATCGCATTTCGAACTGGTCGAGACGCTGGCCGAACGCTGCGCGGAAATCGTACACAGCGAATTCGGTGTCGCGTGGCTGCGCCTGAAATTGTCCAAGCCCGGTGCCGTGACAGGATCGAAAGCGGTTGGCGTGATAATCGAACGCGGCGTGAAGCCGGCGTCGTGACCCGCGTCTGGCTCAGCCTCGGCTCGAACCTGGAGCCGGAAAAGAACCTGCGTGCGGCGCTGCTCGAATTGCGCGCGCGGTTCGGCGATGTGATCGTCTCGCCGGTGTATCGCTTTCCCGCGGTCGGCTTCGACGGGCCGGATTTCCTCAACCTCGCCGCTGGTATCGACACCGACTTGAGTGTGGGTGTGCTCAACGACTGGCTGCACGCGCTGGAGGATCGTCACGGTCGCCGCCGCGACGTGCCACGTTTTTCCAGCCGCACGCTCGACGTGGACATCGTCCTGTTCGGCGATCAGGTGATGAAAGGGACGGGCAATCTGGAAATTCCGCGGCCGGAGCTGAAGCATGCCTTCGTGCTCAAGCCGCTGGCCGACATCGCGGCGGACGTGATGCATCCCGTTCTCGACAAGACGATCGGACAATTGTGGCGGGAATTTCCCGTCGCGAAGGATCATTCCGAACGCGTTGCGGATTTGTAGCGCGGCTCACACGGCGAGCGAGCGCCCGCCGTCCACGCGCAGGATTTGCCCGGTCGTGAACTTCGCGTCGCGCAGCAGGAACAGCACCGCGGCGGCGACGTCCGCGGGCTCGCCCGTGCGCTGGAGCGGCGTGCGCGCAACGAGTTCGGTCTGGTCCGCATAGGCCTTGCCGGATTCCGGCCAAAGCACGGCGCCGGGCGCGACGCCATTGACGCGTACCTCGGGCGCCAGTTCTCGTGCGAGCGCCTGCGTCATCATCGCCAGCGCCGCCTTGGCCATGCAGTACACCGGATGGCCGGACAGCGGCCGCTCGGCGTAGATGTCCACGATATTCACGATGCTGC
>DATIVQ010000248.1:0-2292 GCA_035465735.1 Rudaea sp. | reverse complement strand
GCCGCTGTGGCAGGTGATCGCCGGCACCACCTGCGGCATGCTGATCGCCGACGTGCCCGCCGTGTGGCTCGGTGCGCGCTTCGCGCATGCCCTGCCACTGCGCGCCACGCGCCTCGTCGCGGCGGCGCTGTTCGCGGCGCTGGCGCTATGGATCGCGTTCGGCCGCTCAGGCTGACTTGCTGAACGCCGCTCCGTCGGCGGCGACCACGGCATTGCGCCCGGCATCCTTGGCCTTGTACAGGGCCTGGTCGCCGCGGCGCAGGCAATCGTCGAGTCCTTCTCCGGAATCCAGGTACGCCACACCCGCGCTCACGGTCACACGCAGGCTACGGCCATCGACATCGAGGGCAGCGATTGCGCGGCGGATGCGTTCGGCCTCGCGCACCGCGTCGGCGAGCGGCGTGGCCGGCAACAGGACGAGGAACTCCTCGCCGCCCCAGCGCGCGACGTGGCGCCGCAGGCCGTCGCCGGCGAGGTCGCGCAAGCGCCCGGCGACCGCACGCAACACGCGGTCGCCGACGTCGTGGCCGAAGCGGTCGTTGACCTTCTTGAAATGATCGATGTCGGCGACGATGACGCTCAGCCCGGCGGCACCGGGCCGGTGCCGCGCCGCTGCCTGTTCGAGCATTTCCATCATCGCGCGGCGATTGACCAGGCCGGTGAGGGCATCGGTGAGCGCGGCTTCGGCGAGCAGCGTCTGCACGCGCGTGCGCTGCTCGAGCTCGGCCTTGAGCTGCGCGGTGGCATGTTCCAGCTCAGCCGTGCGTCCGCGCACGCTATCCTCGAGCCGGGTATTGGCCTCGCGCAACGCGGCATGCGTGTCCTCGCGATCCCGCGCCGCCTCGCGCAGGCGCGCGGCCATGGCATCGAACTCGCGGGCGAGATCGTCCAGTTCGTCGTCCCTGCCCGCCGGCAACGGCGGCAGCGGCTGGCCGGCCGCGAGCACGCGGCAGCGATAGGCGAGATCGGTAATGCGTGCGACGATGCGGTTGGCGAGCACGCGGCTCAATATCAGCGCGACGAGCACGCAAACCAGAAACGCGAGCGCGGCGTAAAGGCGCAGGGTATACAAATTCCCGCTGTGCGCGAGCTGCGCGGCGGCGACCGAATAGACGAACGCGCCAAAGCCACCGGCCACGACGACCACGGCGAACAGGTGACTGACCAGCAGGCGTTGCCGAATGCCCAGCGTAATCGGCATCGTGTGTTCTCCTCTCCCGCGCGGAGTGTAGCAGCACGGCGCTTGCCGCGATGTGCGCCATGCCCTACCCTCGCGCGATTCGCCTTGCCGCCGGGGGAGAGCCGCGTGAGCCTTAAACTGCGCCTGATCGTGATGAACTTCCTGCAATTCTTCGTGTGGGGAGCCTGGCTGCTTACCATCGGCGCGTACTGGTTCCAAAACCGGCACTGGTCGGGTACGGGTTTCGGCGCGATCTTCTCGACCATGGGCATCGCCAGCCTGTTCATGCCGGCGCTGATGGGCATCCTCGCCGACAAGTGGATCAACGCCGAGCGCCTGTACGGCATCCTGCAGATCCTCGGCGCGATCGCGCTTTTCTGCGTGCCGCTGGCCGGCGATCCGCAAACGATGTTCTGGGTGATGCTGGTCAACATGTGCTTCTACATGCCGACGATCGCGCTGGCCATCGCGGTGTCGTACAACGCGCTCAAGCGCGATGGGCTCGACGTGGTACGCGACTACCCGCCGATCCGGGTCTGGGGCACGATCGGTTTCATCGCCGCGACCTGGACCACGAGCCTGCTGCACCTGGAAACCTCGTCCGCGCAGTTCTACGTCGCCGCCGTCGCCTCGCTCGCACTCGGCATCTACGCGTTCACCCTGCCGCCGTGTCCGCCCAAGCTCGATGCGGCGCACAGCCGCACGCTCGCCGACCGCCTGGGACTCACCTCGTTCGTGCTGTTCCGCGATCCGCAGATGGCGGTGTTCTTCGTCTTCGCCATGCTGCTTGGCGGCGCGCTGCAGCTGACCAATGCCTACGGCGACACCTTCCTGCACGACTTCGCCAAACTGCCGCAATTCCAGGGCCTGCTCGCGGTAAAGTATCCGGCGATCATCATCTCGATTTCGCAAGTCTCGGAAACGCTGTTCATCCTGACCATCCCGTTTTTCCTCAAGCGCTTCGGCATCAAGGCGGTGATGACGATGAGCATGCTCGCCTGGTTCCTGCGCTTCGGCCTGTTCGGTTACGGCGATCCGGGCGCGGGCCTGTGGATGATCGTGCTCTCGTGCATCGTCTACGGCATGGCCTTCGACTTCTTCAACATTTCCGG
>DATIVQ010000247.1:0-3245 GCA_035465735.1 Rudaea sp. | reverse complement strand
GGCGACAACAAGCGTCTGTTGACGCTCAAGCAGAACGAAATCGCCGAACTGCAGAACAAGCTCAAGCACCTGGAAGCCGCCTCTGCGGCCAAGCCGGCCGTCGTTGCGGCGGCGCCCGCCAAGCCCGCCGAAATCAAACCGGCGGAAACAAAGCCGGCTGAAGCGCCCGTCAAACCAGGCGAGGTCGCGGCAGCGAAGGAAGCGCCCAAGCTGACCGCCAAGGACATCTGGGGCGACATCAACGCCAGTGAAAAGCCGGGTGCAGCGAAGCCGGGAACGGTGCCGGCCAAGGCTCCCGAGACCGCCGCTCCGGCAACGACGCCTGTACCTGCGGCTGCAGCCAAACCGGCCGAAAGCAAGCCGGCGTCGACCCCGGTTGCGGTCAAGCCGAAGGCGCCTGCGAAGGTCGAACCGATCACCGCGCCCGAATTGCCCTGGTGGCAGAACAACAACGTGCTGATGGCTGGCGGCGCGGCGTTGCTCATCATTGGCCTGCTCGCCCTGATGCGCTTCATGCGCAAGCCCAAGGCTGCCGTCGTACCCGCCGCCGGCATGCCGGCGGCGCACGCCGAACACCTGGATGCGATGGCTGACGACGAACAGCATCTGCTCGATCAACTCGCGCAACACCCGGGCGATCCGACATTGTCGCTGCAGTTGCTGGATCTGTATTACGCGCACCAGGATGCCGCCAAGTTCGAGGCGGCCGCCGAGGCCATGTATGCGCATGTTGCCGACCCGACGTCGGCCGAGTGGCAGCAGGTGCGCGCGATGGGCGAGCATTTGTGCCCGCACAACCCGCTGTTCGGCGGCCAGGAGGACTTGGCCGCGACGTTGCACGACTTGCATGCGGCTACCGAACATGCCGAGCACGACCTGGTGCACGCGGACGACGCGCACGCGACGCATTTCGATGCGGGCGAATTCCACACGCAGGAAATGCCCAAGCCCGCGGCAGAGGAAAGTTTCGATTTCGACCTGGCCGACCACACCGCTCCCGTGCATGCGGAACCCACACATGTGGAGCCGGCGCATGTGGAACCGGCGGCCGCCTTCGTGCCGCCGCCTGCGCCCGTGCATGTCGAAGCGCCGGCTCCGGCGCCCGTCGCGCCCAAGCCGGCCGAGGACTTTTTTGCCGGCGAGGACGCGATCGGCACCAAGCTCGATCTGGCCAAGGCCTATCTCGACATGGGCGATCCGGAAGGTGCGCGCTCGATGCTCGACGAAGTGCTGGCCGAGGGCAACGATGCGCAAAAGGTCGAAGCGCGCAAACTGCTGGCGGAAATCGGATAACGGCGTACTCTCTCCCCGACGTACGATATTGGCCGGGCTTGCCCGGCCTCTTTTTTGATCGAGAAAAAATGCGCATCGCGCTCGGCATCGAATACGACGGCACCGATTTCCTCGGCTGGCAGCGCTTGTCTCACGGACCGACGGTGCAGGGCGCGGTCGAGGCGGCGCTGGCGGACATCGCCGCCGCGCCCGTGCAGGTGATTTGCGCCGGGCGCACCGATGCCGGCGTGCACGCGCGAAATCAGGTGATCCATTTCGACACGCAGGCGCAACGCACCATGCGTGGCTGGACGCTGGGCACCAATTCACGGCTCCCAAGCGCCGTCGCGGTGCGCTGGGCAAGGCTGGTAAGCGATGAATTCCATGCTCGTTTTTCCGCGCGCGCGCGGCGCTATCGCTACACGATCCTGAACCGCTCCGCGCGCCCGGCACTGGAAGCGCGTTACGTGTGCTGGGAGCGCGCACCGCTGGACGCTGCGGCGATGCACGCGGCTGCGCAATGCCTGATCGGCGAACAGGATTTTTCCGCATTTCGCACGGCCGCCTGCCAGGCGCGTTCGCCGAAGCGCTGCGTGCAGGCGATTTCCGTCGCTCGCGAAGGCGACCGCGTCGTGATCGACATCCAGGCCAATGCGTTCCTGCATCACATGGTGCGCAACATCGCCGGCAGCCTGCGTGTGGTCGGGCGCCGCGAGCAGCCGCCGGAGTGGATCGCGCAACTTCTCGCCGGCCGCGACCGCGCGTTGGCCGGGCCGACTTCCGCGGCGCAGGGCCTCGTCTTCCTCGGACCGTTGTATCCTGCCGAATTCGGGCTTCCCGACGAGACGACGTTGCCATGAATCGCGTGCGCATCAAGTTCTGCGGCATTACCCGCGCCGAGGACGCGCTGAGCGCGTGCGCGCTCGGCGTGGACGCGATCGGTCTGGTGCTCACGCGGCGCAGCCGGCGCTGCGTCGAACCGGCGCTGGCGCGCGAAATCCGCCGCACGCTGCCGCCATTCGTCGCGGCAGTCGCCCTGTTCATGGACGACGAACCGGGCTTCATCGCCGATGCGGTGGCCGCGGTGCAGCCGGACTTGCTGCAATTCCACGGCAGCGAAACGCTGGAGGAATGCCTGCGTTACGAAGTGCCGTACATAAAGGCCATCGCCATGGACGATGGCGAACGTGCCAGCGCAGAGCCGCGCGTCCCGCGCGATCTGGAACGCGAACTGCACGAGCACTCCGCCGCCGTCGGTTTCGCGTTCGACGCGCATGCGCCCGGCGCTCCCGGCGGTAGCGGGCGCGCGTTCGACTGGTCGCGCATCCCGCCCTCGCTGCCGCGGCCCTTGATCCTCGCCGGTGGCCTGACCTGCGATAATGTCGGGTCGGCGATCCGCGCGGTGCATCCGTATGCGGTCGACGTGTCGAGTGGCATAGAGTCCGCGCCGGGCATCAAGGACGCGGAAAAGATGCGGTGTTTTTTCGAAGAGGTGCAGCGTGCCAGCAGCGGCGAGTAAAACCATCCCGACAACCGATTACACGCAGTATCCGGATGCGCACGGGCGCTTCGGCGACTACGGCGGCGTGTTCGTGGCCGAGACCCTGATGGCGCCGCTGGCCGAGTTGACCGACGCCTACCTGCGCCTGCGCCGCGATCCCGCCTTCGTCGCCGAACTCGACCGCGACTTGAAACACTACGTCGGCCGGCCGAGTCCGATTTACCACGCCGAACGCTTGTCGAAGAAGGTCGGCGGCGCGCAGATCCTGCTCAAGCGCGAGGATCTCAACCACACCGGCGCGCACAAGATCAACAACACCGTTGGGCAGGCGCTGGTGGCGCGGCACATGGGCAAGACGCGCATCATCGCCGAAACCGGCGCCGGCCAGCACGGCGTGGCCAGCGCGACCGTCGCCGCGCGCCTGGGCCTCAAGTGCGTCGTCTACATGGGTGCGACCGACATCGAGCGCCAG
>DATIVQ010000246.1:0-7774 GCA_035465735.1 Rudaea sp. | reverse complement strand
CTGGTACATGCTGTGGTACAAGCGCAGACGGCGCCGGTTGACGCGGCCATGGGCCTCCTCGACGCGCATGTACGGACGCGAGAACAGCGACGTGGTCATGCCGACGAACGCGGTCAGCGCGATCAGGAACACATTGAACGGATCGACGAAGAACTGCTCGTGCGCCACCAGTAACGGACCATCGGCGATCACGCGCGCGGTGAGCGCGCAGGCGGCCGCGAACGTGGCGATGCTGAACGCAGCGTTGAGTTCCGCCGCCCAGCGGCGTGCGCCGAACACGGCGAGCGCGACGCAGCCGAGGAGCGGGATTGCCAGCAGCAGGAGCAGAGCCATCAGTCCTCCCTGAGCCGCTCGATGTGGTGCAGGTCAAGGCTGTCGAATTGTTCGCGGATCTGGAAGAAGAACACGCCGAGGATCAGCGTGCCGACGAGCACGTCGAGTGCGACGCCCAGTTCCACCACCATCGGCATGCCGTAGGTGGCGCTGGTGGCGGCGAAGAACAGGCCGTTTTCCATGGCCAGGAAGCCGATCACCTGCGACACCGCCTTGCGCCGTGTGATCATCATCAGGAACGAAAGCAGGACCACCGCGAGCGCGATGCCGAGCGTGCTGCGCGTCACCGTGGCGGACAATTGCGCGATCGGCTGGGCGAGCGCGAACGCGAACACGACGATGACGATGCCGACCAGCATTGTAGCCGGGATGTTCAGTTGCGTTTCGGTATCCCAGCGCACGTTCAAGCGCGCGATCAGGCGATGCAGGATCCACGGCAGCACGATGACCTTGAGGATCAGCGACAGCAACGCCGATGCGTACAGGTGCGTGGCGCCCGAGGTGTGCGCGACGATCGCGGTGGACACGGACAGGACGGCGCCCTGCAACGCGAACAGGTTCACCAGCGAAAGGATGCGCCGTTGCGACAGCATCGCGAACGACGACAGCAGCAACAGCGCCGAGCCAAGGTTGATCAACTGCGATGCCCAGGTCGGTGCCGGCATGTCAGCTTCCGAGCAACTGGTGGACGAGCAGGCCAAGCACCGCGAACAGGAACGCGGTGGCGAGGAATTCCGGCGCGCGGAAAATGCGCAGCTTCGCGCTCGCGGTTTCGATCAGGGCGAGTGCGGCGCCGGCGACACCGAGCTTGAGCGCGGTGGCGACGATGCCGATCGCGAGGCCGCGCGGGCCGCTTGCCGCGGCGGTGAGTCCCCACGGCACGAACAGCGCGAGCCCGATCGCCATGAAGTTCATCAGCTTGAGCGCGGAGGTCCATTCGATCAGCGCCAGGTGGCGCGCGGAATATTCCAGCACCATCGCTTCGTGGATCATGGTCAGTTCCAGGTGCGTGGCCGGGTTGTCGATCGGAATGCGCGCGTTCTCGGCGAGCAGCACCATCGTGAACGCGACGCCTGCAAAGGCCAGGCTCGGGTAGATCGCAAACTCGCGGTGCGCGAGCGTGTCGACGATCGTCGGCAACAGCGTGCTGCCGCAGATCAGCGAGGCAGTGAAGAACACCATCAGCAGCGCGGGTTCGGAGAGAAAGCCGACGAGCATTTCGCGGCGCGCGCCGAGGCTGCCGAAAGCGGTGCCGATGTCCATGCCGGCCAGCGCGATGAAGACACGGGCGAGCGCGAACAGGCCGACCAGCGCGATCGTGTCCGCGGCAAAAGCAAGCGGCGCGGTGATGCTGACGACCGGGATGATCGCGGCGGCCAGGCACATCGCGCCGAATTGCACGTATGGGGAAGCGCGGAACAATGCCGATGCGCCGTGCGCGATTACGGCGTCCTTGTGCACGAGCTTGCGCAGTACGCGATAGGGCTGCAGCACGCCGGCGCCGTGCCGGTTCTGCAGCCAGGCGCGGCACTGATCGACCCAACCCAGCAACAGCGGCGCGGCGAGAATCGACAGTAGCGCCTGGAACATGCCGAGTAGGATGTTCGTGGCGTTCAAAGCACGAACGCCAGCAGTGCCACGAGCGTGGCGAAGCTGTAAAGCAGGTACAACGCGATGCTGCCTTGCTGCAGCACGCCGATGCGCGCGGCGCTGGCCTTCACGGCACGGCTAATCGGATTGTAGAGCCAGTCCCACCAGCGGTCGCCAAGATCCAGGAAATAGCGCGGCGACGTGTCAAACGGCGACGGCGTCTGCCGGCGGATGCGGAACACGGGGCCGAAGATGCGCCGGATCGGCTGGCCAAAGCCCTCTGCAGTGTCCTGCATGCGCGCGGTTTGTGGAGGAAATCCGCAGTTCCACGGTGCACTGCGCCGCACGTGGCCATGGTAGACAAGGCGCACGATCAGGAACACGGCGAGCACCGCGGCGACGATGCCGCCGAGGAACGCGAGCGGGCTGTACACCGCGCGTTGCGGGGACGACGGCACCACTGCCCACCATGTCGCCGCCTTTGCTTCGAGCCCGGCACCCAGCAGCAGTTCGTTGACGTGGTCGAGCCCGTGCAGCACGGCGCCGGGAAACAGGCCGAGAGCGATGCAGGCGAGCCCCAGCCAGGCGAGCCCGGCACGTTCGAGCCGGCTTGCATCGTGCGCGTGCTCGAGCGAGGGCTCGCGCGCGCGTCCGAGGAAGATCACGCCGTAGAACTTGACCAGCACGTAGGCGGCGAGCGCGATCGTGAGCACGAACGCGGCCGCGCTCAGGGGCACGAGCATGTCGATCATGCCCTTCGGCAGCGACGGCGTGAACAGGTATGCCTGCAGCAACAGCCACTCCGAAGCGAAACCGTTGAGCGGCGGCAATCCCGCCATGGCGAGCGTGCCGAGCAGGGCGAAGCCGGCGACCCAGGGCATGCGGTGTATCAGTCCGCCCAGGCGGCCGAGATTGCGCTGCCCGGTCGCGTGCAACACCGAGCCAGTGGCGAGGAACAGCAGGCTCTTGAACTGGGCGTGGTTCAGGCAGTGGTACAAAGTACCCGCGAGCGCCAGCGCGGCGAGTGCGTTGCTGCCGAAGGCGCGAAACAGCAGCGCCAATCCGAGTCCGGAGAAAATCAGGCCGATGTTCTCGATCGACGAATACGCGAGCAGGCGCTTCATGTCGGTTTGCACCGCGGCAAAGATCGCGCCGAACAATCCTGTGACCGCGCCGAGCGCGAGTACCGCCGCGCCCCAGCTCCATTGCGGCGCATGAATCAGGTCGAAAGCGACGCGGATGCAACCGTACACCGCGGTCTTGAGCATGACGCCGCTCATCAGCGCGGAGACGGGCGAGGGCGCTGCCGGATGCGCTTCCGGCAGCCACACATGCAGGGGCACGAGACCGGCCTTGGCGCCGAAGCCGAACAACGCGAGTGCGAACGCCACGCTGGCCCATCCTGGCGTCAACGTAGCCGCGCGCATCGCATCGAAGGTGAATTGCCACGAGCCGCCCTGCAGTACGCCGAAGCACAGCAGCAACCCGATCGCTCCGATGTGCGCGAGCAGAAGATAGAGAAAACCGGCGCTGCGGATCTCGGCGACACGGTGCTGGGTGGTCACGAGGAAATACGACGACACAGCCATGGTTTCCCACGCGACCATGAACGCGAAGGCATCGTCGGCCAGCACGACCATCGCCATGCTGGCGAGGAAAACGTGGTATTGCAGGCACATCAGGCCCGGAACCGCCCCCTCGCCGGAACGGAAATACCCGGCGGAATAGATAGACACGCCGGCGACGGCGGTCCCGATCAGCAGCAGAAAGAACGCGGACAGCGCGTCCAGGCGCAGATGCATCGGCAACTCGGGCAGGCCGATCGGCAGCGTGGCAGTTTGCGGAGGCAAGGCGAGCGCGGCATACGCGCATATTGCGATGGCCGCCGCGACCACTGCCCCGGACGGAAACAGCACCCGGCTCACCCAGGTGAGATTGCGCGGAAACAGCAGGCCCGCCGCACCCAACGCGACCCAGGCCATGACCAACGTGAAGATCGAATGTAATGCGCTCGGCAGCGGCATGCAGAACCTTTCGACGAGACGTTCCAACGCGCCGCCTGCGGCGGTGCGCTTGACAGCGTCGGACAGGATTATCATGCTGTGCGTATCACATGTAAATAAGATTTGCGCATGTCACGCGAGAACCGCAGCGCCCGGCTGACCATCCTGATCGATCCCGGCAAGAAGGCGGTGTTCGAGGAACTATGCCGGCTCGAGGATCTGACGCCGTCGCAGGTCGTGCGCCGCCTGATTCGCGGCCACATCGAACTGAAGTTGGGCCGGCCTTGGAAGCCGGGCGAAGGACTCGCCATTTCCGTCGCGTCCGCGCGCAGCAAACGCAGGAAGGCGTGAATTCCGTATCATCTGCGGATGTCCCGCCGCAAATCGAATTCCATGCCGTCCTCCACGACGGCAAAGAACAGCCCGGCATCCTTGCCGGACCTCTCAACCGAGCGATCACTTTTCCCTGAGTCCGACGCGCTGAAACCGCTCGCCGAGCGCATGCGACCGCGCTCGCTCGACGAAATCGTCGGGCAGACGCGCCTGTTCGGTCCCGACACCGTCCTGCGCCGATCGATCGAGGCCGGACACGTGCATTCAATGGTGCTGTGGGGGCCGCCGGGTTGCGGCAAGACCACGCTCGCGCTGTTGTTGGCGAAGTACGCGAAAGCCGAATTCCGCGCGATCTCGGCCGTGCTGTCCGGGATCGCCGAAGTACGCGCCGCGCTGGCCGAGGCCGAGGTGCGCTTCGCCCAGGGCCAACGCAGCGTGTTGTTCGTCGACGAGGTCCACCGCTTCAACAAGGCGCAGCAGGACGCGTTCCTGCCGCACATCGAACGCGGCATCATCCTGTTCGTCGGCGCGACCACGGAAAATCCTTCGTTCGAATTGAACTCTGCGCTGCTCTCGCGCTGCCGTGTCCATGTCATGGATGCGGTATCTGTGGAGGCCATTGTCGAGGCGCTTCGGCGTGCCTTGGTCGATGCAGAACGCGGCCTTGGCAAACTCGGTTTGCATGTCGGCGAAGACGCGTTGAACCTGATTGCCCAAGCCGCCGATGGCGACGTGCGTCGCGCGCTGACCTTGCTCGAAATCGCCGCCGATGTTGCACACGGCGGACGCGTGGACGACACGACGCTGGCACAGGTGCTGGCCGATCGCACGCGCCGCTTCGACAAGGGTGGCGAGCAGTTCTACGACCAGATCTCGGCCTTGCACAAGTCCGTGCGATCGTCCGATGCCGACGCCGCCTTGTACTGGTGCGCGCGCATGCTCGACGGCGGTGTCGATCCGGCCTATCTCGCGCGGCGGCTGACGCGCATGGCAATCGAGGATGTCGGTCTCGCCGACCCGCGCGCGCTCACGCTCGCGCTCGAGGCCTGGAATACTTTCGAACGCCTCGGCTCGCCCGAAGGAGAACTCGCCCTTGCCGAGGCCGCG
The DNA here is from genome assembly GCA_035465735.1 of Rudaea sp. Taxonomy (GTDB): domain Bacteria; phylum Pseudomonadota; class Gammaproteobacteria; order Xanthomonadales; family Rhodanobacteraceae; genus Rudaea. The sequence goes on along the minus strand of DATIVQ010000246.1, from coordinate 2,408 downwards.
ATCTATCTCGCCGTCGCGGCCAAGAGCAATGCGGCCTACGCCGCGTTCGGCGAGGTGAAGGGATTGATCGCGGAAACCGGCACGCTGGATGTTCCCATGCATTTGCGCAATGCGCCGACGAAATTGATGAAGGGCCTCGGCTACGGTCGTGGCTATCAATACGATCACGACGTCGAAGGCGGCATTGCGCTCGACCAGCAATGTCTGCCGGATGCGCTTGCCGGTCGTGAGTTTTACCAGCCGACGCAGCGCGGACTCGAAGCGAAGGTCCGCGAAAAGATGCAAGGCATCCGCGCGGCTCGCGCCGCAGCGCGCACGCAGGACAAGAAATGATTTCTGCCATCCGCAAATTGCCACGCACGGTGTGGCTGCTCGGCTTGATCAGCCTCGTCAACGATGCGTCCAGCGACATGATCTATCCGCTGGTGCCCCTGTATCTGGCCAGTGTGCTGATGGCCGGGCCGAAGGCGCTGGGCATCATCGAAGGCATCGCCGAAGCGGTCAGCAGTCTTTTGAAACTTTTCGCTGGCGTGCTCGCCGACCGTACACGCCACGTCAAGCATTGGGTGCTGGGCGGTTACACCGTCGCCAGCTTCGCGCGGCCGTTGCTCGGATTCACCACGAGCTGGCTCGGGGTTCTCGCGTGCCGCTTCGCGGACCGCATGGGCAAGGGACTGCGCTCGGCGCCGCGCGACGCAATGCTGGCGCACAGTGTGGATGCCTCCTCGCGCGGCCTCGCATTCGGCTTCCATCGCGCGATGGACAACTTCGGCGCGGTGATTGGACCACTCACTGCCGCGGCGATGCTGGCGGCGGGAATATCGCTGCGCCACGTCTTCCTCTGGGCCATCGTGCCGGGCATCGTGGTGATCGCGCTGGCGCTGCTGCTCAAGGACGATCCCGCGACGGCGCCATCGCCAAAGCCAGTCGCATTCTCGTGGACGCTGCGCGAATTCCCGACCGCGTTCCGCCGTTACCTGATCGTGCTCGCGCTGTTCACGCTGGGCAATTCCTCGAACATGTTCCTGCTCCTGCGCGCACGCGATCTCGGCCTGCCGCAAGCCGAAGTGCCGGTGCTTTGGGCACTGGTGTCTCTGGTGGCGGCGCTGCTTTCCACGCCCTTGTCGTCGCTCTCGGACCGGCTCGGGCGCACGCGCCTGATCGTTTCCGGCTGGGTCGTCTACGCGGGTTTCTATTTCCTGCTTGGCGTGCAGCACAATGCCACCTGGCCCTTGTGGCCGATGTTCGCCGGATACGGCGTATTCCTCGCCGCGACCGAGGGCGCTGAAAAGGCGCTGGTCGCCGATCTCGTGCCGCGCGCATCGATGGGCACGGCGTATGGGTGGTACAACCTCGTCGTCGGCTTGTTCCTGCTGCCGGCGTCCATCGTGTTCGGCTGGTTGTGGCAGCTCGAATCGCCTCTGTTCGCGTTCGGCTTCGGCGCCGGTTGCGCGCTGCTCGCCGCACTGATGCTCGGATTCTGGGTGGAGCCGGCACGCGCCATGGCACGATGACGCGCGGCGCTACGATATAATTGCGGCTCCTTTTCGCGGAATTTCGTCATGCTCGATCCGGCACTCCTGCGTGGACAACTGGACAGCGTCGCCGAGCAATTGGCTGCACGCGGATTCGCCTTGCCCAAGGCGCAGATCGAAGCGCTGGAAGTCCGGCGCAAGGTCGCACAGACGCAGACGCAGGAATTGCAGAACTTGCGCAACACGCGATCGAAAGCAATCGGAATGGCCAAGGGCAAGGGCGAAGACACGTCCGCGCTGATGGCCGAAGTCGCGGGTATTGGCGACCAACTCAAGGCCAACGAACAGGCGCTGGCTGAAATCCAGGCCGAAATTGCCGCGATCACGCTCGGCATCCCGAACCTCGCCGATGTCTCCGTTCCGCATGGCGCGGACGAGACGCAGAACAAGGAAATCCACCAGTGGGGCACGCCGCGCAAATTCGATTTCGCCGTGAAGGATCACGTCGAGCTCGGCGCGCGTCACGGTTGGCTTGACGGTGAGGTAGCGGCGAAACTTTCGGGCGCGCGCTTCACCGTGCTGCGCGGCGAACTGGCGCGCCTGCACCGCGCGCTTGCGCAGTTCATGCTCGACTTGCATACGCGCGAGCACGGGCATCTGGAGTGCAACGTACCGCTGCTGGTAAATGCGGAAGCGATGCGGGGAACAGGGCAGTTGCCGAAATTTGAGGAAGACTTATTCGCCACGGCAGGTGAGATGAAGCGCTATCTGATTCCCACCGCAGAAGTCTCTCTGACGAATCTCGTCGCCGACGAAATCGTCGACGCCGAAAAATTGCCGATGCGCCTGACGGCGCATTCGCTGTGCTTCCGCGCCGAAGCCGGCGCCGCCGGACGCGACACCCGCGGCATGATCCGCCAGCACCAGTTCGAG
>DATIVQ010000245.1:0-7073 GCA_035465735.1 Rudaea sp. | reverse complement strand
CGCCGACGAGATCAAGAAGATCGCCGCACAGTTCATGCGCGAGCCGGCCGAAATCCAGGTCGCCGCGCGCAACAGCGTGGTCGCCACAATCACGCATCGCGTGCATCCGGTCGATGCCACGCGCAAGCGCGACCTGCTGCTACATCTGCTCAGCGAAGACAGCCGCCGCCAGACCCTGGTGTTCGGCCGCACCAAGCATGGCGCCGACAAGCTGTGCAAATTCCTCGACGCCTCGGGCCTGCGTACCGCCGCGATCCACGGCAACAAGAGCCAGAACGCACGCACAAAGGCGCTCAAGGAATTCAAGAACGGCAAGATCACCGTGCTCGTCGCCACCGACATCGCCGCGCGCGGACTCGATATCGACCAGTTGCCGCTCGTGGTCAATTACGACTTGCCGATGGTCGCCGAGGATTACGTGCACCGCATCGGCCGCACCGGTCGCGCCGGCGCGGACGGCCTCGCGGTTTCGCTGGTCGCGCACGAGGAAGCGCGCCTGCTTCGCGACATCCGCCGCCTGCTCAAGCAGGATATCGCGATCGAGAACGTGACTGGATACGAACCATCACGCCCGCTCAACCTGGAATCGCCGGGACCCGCGCCCGGCCGGCCCGGCAAACCGCGCAATCCGAACCATTCGCGCCGCCCGCATCCGCAGTCGCCGAACAAGCCGCACAACGCCGCGAAGAAGAAGCCGCGCTTCTGGCAGGGCCAACGCGACGCGCGCAAGGCGTAAGCGGTTTCAGCCGGCGGCGTTGGTTTCCAGCGCCGCCGTGCGGTTGCGCAGCCGCGACCCGAGGTAACAGTGCGTGCCGCAGGGCAGAAGCCCGGCGGCACGGAACTCGCGCAAATACCAGCGCGCAGGCCGCGCGAGATAGCCGTGCCGGTCGCCTTCAGGCGCGTCTTCCCGGGCGAACAATTCGATGAACGCCACGCCGTCGAGCATCTCGACGAGGCCGCGCAAGCCGCGCCGCAATTCGTCCGCCCGGATGTAGTGCAGCGTATCCGCGCACACGATCAGGTCGAACGCGTGCGCGAAACGCAGGTGCTCCAGGTTGCCGAACTTTGCCAGGCGCAGGTTGCGCGTGCGGCCGTAGCGCGCGACCGCATATTCGCTCGCGTCCAGGCCGAGATAATCGAGCTTCGGCCGCAAACGCTTGAGCGGTGCGCGCCACGGCGCCTCGCCGCAGCCCACATCCAGCACGCAACGCACTTCGCGACCGAGGTAGTACTCCGCCATCGCGACGGCTAGCGCGACCTTGCGCTCGAGTTCGTGACGCGAGGAGACGGCGTGCCGGGGATCGCGGTACCACTTCTCGAAGTAGGCGCGGTCGTAGGTCTTCGCCATTCAGCGCAATGCCGCGTTGATCGTCGCCAGAGCCGCTGCGCCAGGGTTCAGGTCCTTCGCCGCGAGCCGGTTGAGCGGCGCCGTCGCCGTGTTCAAGTGCCCGTGCAGGTCGTGCGCATCCTCGTCGACGTAGAGCAGACCGGTAACCACCTCGCCCTTGGCCGTGCGCTCGTGCAGGTAGTTCATCGCCGCGACGCGGTCGTGCGGGCTGTAGCTCGCCGCCAGCTTGCGCAGGCGGATCACGTTGCCGTCGTGCTGGGTGACGTCGATGAGTTCGCCTTCGGCATAGTCGACCGTGATCTCCTCGCGGCCGTCGATGAAATCAAGCCGGTTCGCCGCTTCGTTGTGCTCGCGCACGTAGTCGTAGCTCTTGGTGCTGCCCGGGTGGTTGTTGAATGCCACGCATGGGCTGATCACGTCGATGAAGGCTGCGCCGCGATGCTTGACCGCGGCCTTGATCAGCGGCACGAGCTGCGGCTTGTCGCCGGAGAATCCGCGCGCAACGAACGAGGCGCCGAGCTGCAGCGCGAGGCCGACCATGTCCAGCGGCGAATCGGTATTGGTCACGCCCTTCTTCGATTTCGAGCCCAGGTCCGCGGTCGCCGAGAACTGGCCCTTGGTCAGGCCGTACACGCCGTTGTTCTCGACGATGTAGACCATGTTCACGCCGCGCCGGATCGCGTGCACGAACTGGCCGATGCCGATCGACGCCGAATCGCCGTCGCCGGACACGCCCAGGTACAGCAGTTCCTTGTTCGCCAGGTTCGCGCCGGTCAGCACCGATGGCATGCGCCCGTGCACGGTGTTGAAGCCGTGCGACTGGCCGAGGAAATACGTCGGCGTCTTGCTGCTGCAACCGATGCCGGAAAGCTTCGCCACGCGATGCGGCTTGATGTCCAGTTCCCAGCAGGCCTGGATGATGGCCGCGGAGATCGAATCGTGACCGCAACCCGCACACAGGGTCGAGACCGCGCCTTCATAGTCGCGGCGCGTGAAGCCGGCCGCATTGCAGGCCAGGGTCGGGTGATGGAATTTGGGCTTGGCGATGTAGGTCATGATTTCGCGCCCTGCTGCGCGGCTTCGTACTGCGTCCACGCGTGCCCGGCCAGGCCGACCGCGAAAACCAGCGCGCCGGCCGGCCAGACAAGCCGGATGATGGGAAACTGCATATACGCGTTCGGCACGAACAAAATGAAGCGGCACAGTACGGAAACGATTTGTCCGGCCAGCGCAAGCAACACCCACGTCGTTTGGTAGCGCAGCCACAGCAAGGCGCAGGCACCCAACACCAGTAGCCCGGTGAGAACGGAAACCAGGTTCGTGATGTCCATTCCCATGTTCATGCGACCCTCTCCTTGCCGATCGGCGCGACCTTGGCGGCGTCCATCCGCTTGCGAATCGCATCGCCGATGAAGCGCGCCGTGATCGGTGTGCCGTCGTAGTGCAACACCGGCACGAGCCGCGCCGGATCGATGCCGAATTCGTTCACGATCAGGCTGCGCAACTGCGCGTCGCGGTTCTGTTCGACCACGAAAACGGTGTCGTGCGCGGCGATGAATTCCGCGACCGAATCCGGGAACGGAAACGCGCGCACGCGCAGCGCGTCCACGTGCAGGCCGTCCGCTTCGAATTTGGCCAAGGCCTCGTCCATCGCGGGGCTGGTGGAACCGTAATAGATCGCGCCGAAACGCGTCTTCTGCTTCGCCGCATGCAGAACGGGCTGGGGCACCAGCGATTTAGCGGTGTCGAACTTCTTCAGCAGTCGCTGCATGTTGTAGATGTAATCGTCGCCGCGCTCGGAATAGCGCGCTTCCGGATTCTTGCTGGTGCCGCGCGTGAAGAAACTGCCGCGCTTGGGGTGCGTGGCCGGGTACGTGCGCCAGGGAATGCCGTCGCCGTCGACGTCCTTGTAGCGGCCGAAATACTTGCCGGCCTCGAGTTCCTCGGCCGTCATCACCTTGCCGCGGTCGTATTCGCGCGCGTCGTCCCAGGCGAACGGCGCGGTCAAGCGCTGGTTCATGCCGATGTCCAGGTCGGTGAGCAAGAAAATCGGCGTCTGCAGGCGGTCGGCCAGATCCAGCGCCTGCGCGGAAAACGTGAAACACTCGTGCGGGTCTTCCGGAAACAGCAGCACGTGCTTGGTATCGCCGTGCGAGGCGTAGGCGCAGGCAAGCACGTCGGATTGCTGCGTGCGCGTGGGCATGCCGGTCGAAGGGCCGCCGCGCTGCACGTCGATGATGGTGACCGGAACCTCGGCGAAATACGCCAGGCCGATGAACTCGTTCATCAGCGAGATGCCCGGCCCGGACGTCGTCGTGAACGCGCGTGCGCCGTTCCAGCCGGCGCCGACGACCATGCCGATCGAGGCGATCTCGTCCTCGGCCTGCACGATGGCGAACTTGTTCGTGCCGGTCTCCGCATCGACGCGATACTTCATGCAGTATTTCTGGAACGCTTCGGCCAGCGACGACGACGGCGTGATCGGATACCAGGCGCACACCGTCGCGCCCCCGTACACGCAGCCCAGCGCCGCGGCGGAGTTTCCGTCGACGAAAATCCGCTCGCCGACCGCGTTCGCGCGGCGCACCTTCAGGCCGACCGGCGCGAGATGCTCCTTGGCGTAATCGCGTCCCAGGTGCAGCGCCTTGACGTTGGAATCGAGCAACTTCTCCTTGCCCTTGTACTGCTCGCCGAAGAGCTTCTCGATTTCGCCGGGATCGATGTCGAGCAGCACCGACAACGCGCCGATGTACATGATATTCTTGAACAGCTGGCGCTGGCGCGCATCGGCATAGGTGCGGTTGCAGATCGCGGTGAGCGGCATGCCGATCACATTGATGTCGTCGCGGAACTTCGACGGCGGCAGCGGTCGCGTATTGTCGTAGAAGAGATAGCCGCCGGGCGCGATCTCGGCCACGTCCGCATCCCAGGTCTGCGGATTCATCGCCACCATCATGTCCACGCCGCCGCGCCGGCCGAGCCAGCCGCGTTCGTTCACGCGCACCTCGTACCAGGTCGGCAGGCCCTGGATGTTCGACGGGAAGATATTGCGCGGACTGACCGGCACGCCCATGCGCAGGATGGACTTCGCGAACAGCTCGTTCGCCGACGCCGAACCCGAGCCGTTGACGTTGGCGAACTTGATGACAAAATCGTTGGTGGCCTCTAACGCTTTCATGCGGCTTCCCGTTTCGCATGCTTGTGGCAGCCTGGCCCCGCATGCGTCATTTCGAGGAAGAACTTGCGCATGTCCCAGGCGCCGGTCGGGCAGCGTTCGGCACACAGGCCGCAGTGCAGGCAGACATCCTCGTCCTTGACCATCACGCGGCCGGTCTTCAAGGTATCCGAGACATACAGCGCTTGCGTCAGGTTCAATGCCGGCGCGGACAGGCGCGTGCGCAGTTCTGGTTCTTCGCCGTTCTGCGTGAACGTGATGCAATCCATCGGACAGATGTCAACGCAGGCGTCGCATTCGATGCACACGTCCTTGGTGAACACGGTCTGCACGTCACAATTCAGGCAGCGCTCCGCCTCGGCCAGTGCGCTATCCGCATCGAAACCCAACTCGACTTCCGTCTTGATGCTTTTCAGCGTTTGCGCCTTGTCGCGCCAGGGCACGGCGTAGCGCGCATCGCTGGAGATGTCGTTGTCGTAGCTCCACTCGTGGATGCCCATCTTCTGCGAGATCAGGCTGACGCCGGGTTCCGGACGCTCGTGGATATCCTCGCCGCTGAGCATCTTGTCGATGGACACCGCCGCGTCGTGACCGTGGGCGACGGCCCAGATGATGTTCTTCGGCCCGAACGCGGCGTCGCCGCCGAAAAACACTTTCGGCAGCGTCGATTGCATCGTCGTTTTGTCGACTTTCGGCATGTCCCATTCGGAATCAAATTCGATGCCGATGTCGCGCTCGATCCACGGAAACGCGTTTTCCTGACCGATCGCGATGAGCACGTCGTCGCATTCGAACAACGCATCCGCCTCGCCCGTCGGTACCAGCTTGCGCCGGCCTTTCGCGTCGTGTTCGGCGCGGACCTTCTCGAACGTCATGCCGGTCAGTTTGCCGTTTTCGTGCACGAAGGTCTTCGGCACGAGGTAATTCAGGATCGGAATGCCCTCGTGCTGCGCATCCTCTTTTTCCCACGGCGAGGCCTTCATCTCCTCGAAGCCGGAGCGCACGATCACCTTCACGTCATCGCCGCCGAGGCGCCGCGACGAACGGCAGCAATCCATCGCCGTGTTGCCGCCGCCGAGGACGATCACGCGCCGGCCGATCTTCTTGATGTGCTCGAAGTAGACAGAAGCCAGCCAATCCAGGCCGATGTGAATGTTCGCGGCGGCTTCGCGGCGACCGGGAATTTCCAGATCGCGACCGCGCGGCGCGCCGGAGCCGACGAAGACCGCGTCGAATTTCTGCGCGAGCAGGTCCTTCATCGAATCGATGCGCGTGTTGCCGCGCAATTCCACGCCGAGATCCAAGATATAGCCGACTTCCTCGTCGATCACCTCTTCCGGCAAACGGAACCGGGGAACTTGAGTGCGCATAAAGCCGCCACCCTTGGCATCCGCCTCGAACACGGTGACGTGGTAGCCGAGTGGCGCGAGATCGCGCGCGACCGTGAGCGAGGCAGGACCCGCACCGACGCAGGCGATGCGCTTGCCGTTCTTCTTCGCCGCGGGCTTGGGCATGCGCGCGCGGATCGCCTCGCTGTCCTTGTTGTCCGCGCACACGCGTTTCAAGCGACAGATCGCTACCGGTTCCGGTTTGGCACCGTTGTTTTCCTCCACGCGCCCGCGCCGGCACGCCGGCTCGCAGGGCCGGTCGCAGGTGCGTCCGAGGATTCCCGGAAAGACGTTCGATTTCCAGTTGATCAGGTAAGCGTCGTCGTGGCGACCGGCGGCGATCAGGCGGATGTACTCGGGAACCGGGGTGTGCGCCGGACACGCCCACTGGCAATCGACGACCTTGTGAAAATAGTCGGGAACGCGAATATCCGTAGGCTTCACAGCAACCTCCGCAATGACGCATTGCTCGTGAGTCTACTCGGGCGCCCCGCCCCTGCCTAGATTGCCGCGTGTTGTCCGGACGCCGGGTGCGCGGTCACGGAAAATCCGCCACAATGCCCCGCCGTCGGGCCAGGGCCCGCCATCCGGAACATCGATGCTTTATCGCCTGCACGAATTCAACCGCAACCTGTTCAACCCGCTGCTGGCCTGGTCGCAGACCAGCGCGAAGATGCTCTCCTCGCCCGACAGCTGGCTTTCGCAACTGCCCTTCGCGCAACGCGCCGCGGCCAATTGCGAACTCGTCTATCGCCTCGGCAAGGAATACGAAAAGCCCGCCTTCGGCATCCACACCGTCAACGCGCACGGCCAGGACGTCGCCGTGCTCGAACGCATCGCGCTGGCAAAACCCTTTTGCAACCTGCTGCGCTTCAAGCGCTTCAGCGACGACGTGCCCACGCTCGCGGCACTGAAGAAAGACCCCACTGTGCTTGTCGTCGCGCCGCTGTCCGGCCATCACTCCACCTTGTTGCGCGACACGGTGAAGTCGCTGCTGCCCGAGCACAAGGTCTTCATCACCGACTGGATCGACGCGCGCATGGTGCCGGCGGAAGCCGGCGCGTTCCATCTCGACGACTACGTTTCGTACATGCGCGAGTTCATCGCCCACATCGGCGCGCAGAACTTGCACGTGATCAGCGTCTGCCAGCCGACCGTGCCG
>DATIVQ010000244.1:0-2268 GCA_035465735.1 Rudaea sp. | reverse complement strand
CGCGCCGACCAGTACAGCCTGGGTATACTTTTTTACGAATTGCTCACCGGCGCGCCGCCGTTCCGCGGCGACACGCCGATCGCGGTGCTGATGGCGCACCTGACCCAGGCGCCGGCGCCGCTACCCGCGGAGTTCGCGGCGTTTCAGGACATCTTCGACCGCGTGCTGGCGAAGAACCGCGACGAACGTTATCCCACGCTCAAGGCCTTCAGCGACGATCTCAAGTCGCGCTTGGTGCACAGCGATACGCTATTGATGCGCCTGCAGCTCGATCCGAACCAGACCTCGTCCGAGCAGTTGCGCGCGCTCGGCTTCTACACCAGCACGCCGACCGGCGACAGCCTGCGTGCGGCCCTGTCCGGCCAGCATCCCATTCCGACTGCGCCGCCGGCATCGACGCCGCCCGTTGCGCCGCCCGCCGCCGCACCGGCGCCGTCCCGGCGCAAACTCTGGGCGGCGGTGGCGACGGTCGCGGTCGTGCTTGCGATCGTGCTGGCCTGGGCGCTGTTCGGACACCGCCGCCTGACCCACGATGAGCAGGAACTGGTGAATCTGTGGAACGATCGCGCCGCGGAGCTGATCAAGTCTGGGCAACTCGTCGTCGCCGCGCCGGGCAGCGACGGCAGCGCACTGGATTTCGTGCACAAGGTCGAGCAGAAGGATCCGGGCAATGCGCGGGCCGGGGAAGCGCGCGCGCAAATCGGCAAGTTGCTGGCCGCGCAGGGCGACGCGGCGCTGGCCGACAAGCGCATCGAAGATGCGGAAAAGATCGATGCCGAAGCGCTCAAGGCGCTGCCCGGCGATGCGTCCCTGACCGGATTGCAGCAGCGCATCGTGCAAGCGCGCGCACAGGCGCGCGCACAGGCGCAGGCCGATGCGCAGAGCGCGGACACACGGCGCAAGGCACAGGCGCAGGTGACGGCCTATCTCGATTCCGGTACCGATCAGGAATTGCGCGCCGCGTTTGACGGCATCACCCAATTGCTGGCGCAGGATGCGCAGGACAAGGACACCCAGGCCCTGCGTGCGCGCGCCGTCGCTGCCATGGGCAAGCGCCTGCAGGCTGTCGCAAGCACCGAGGATTTCGACGCGCTGGCGGGTTTCGTCAACGGCCGCGATGCCGCCTGGGCGAGCGATCCGGCCTGGGCGGGGATGCTTCGCGACATGCCGGCGTGGCGCGCGAAAGTCGTCGCCGCGGCGCAGGCGCAGGCTGCCGCCAATGCCGGCGAATTGCTCCTCAACGCCACGCCGTGGGCGCGCGTGGATGCCGTGGCAGACGGCAGCGGGCGCGCCGTGACCCTACCCGACGAGAGCAGCACGCCGTTGCTGCTGAAATTGCCGGCCGGCACGTACAGCGTGGTTTTCCGCCAGCCGCTGGACGGCAAGAGCAAGCAGTTGACGGTGAGCATCGAGGGGCAGAAGCGCGCCACGCTGACCGCCGCCTTCGCCGTGCCGGATGCGCAGGAGTATTTCAAGCATGCCGGGTTTTAACCGCCCATTCGCGCTCTTGTTCGGCATGGCGTTGCTCGTGCCCACGGCGGCGCGGGCAGACTTTGCCGACGATTACATCGCAGGCCTGGCAGCGCTGGACCATGGCGAATACGCACTGGCGGCACAGTATCTGAAGAAGGCGCTTCAGGCGCAGCCCAACCCCGTTTCGCGGGTGATGATCGAGGACAATCCGCAGCCGTATCTGCCGCATCATTTCCTGGGCATGGCCCAGTTCAAGCTTGGCGCCTGCGCGGCGGCAAAGGCTGAATGGAACGATCCGATGAACCTGCGCATGCTCGGGCGCCTGCGCCAGTTGCGGGCGCAGGAAGAGCAATTGCAGGGCCAATGCCAGCCCGCCGCAGGGGCCGAGGCGAAATCCACAACGCCGCCAAGTACACAAGTCGCGGAAACCCCGGTTGCGACGCCAGCCGCCGTTGCGGCACCAGCGCCCGCCGCGCCGCCGCCGAAGCAAAAACCGGCGCCACCCGTACCGGCCGGTCCACCGCAATCGCTCGTGCGCGCCTTCGACGATTTGACGGCTGGACGCTACGCAAATGTGGTAAAGCTCGATGCGGATTCCCTGAGCGGCGCGCATGCGCGTTTCCAGGCCTACTTGCTGCGCAGCGCGGCGCGCATTGCGCTGGCGCGTTCCGGCGACAAGGGCCAGCTCGACGCTGCACGCCGCGACGCGCACGCGGCGCAGGCGCTGGACAAATCCGCGCCGGACGAGCGCGTGTTTTCGCCCGCCTTCCGCGCGTTCTACGCCGCGGCGCAGTG
>DATIVQ010000243.1:0-1970 GCA_035465735.1 Rudaea sp. | reverse complement strand
ACCGAGGCGTAGGTTTCGGTGTTGTTGATCGTGGTCGGCTTGCCGTACAGGCCGAATCCGGCCGGGAACGGCGGCTTGAAGCGCGGCTGGCCCTTCTTGCCTTCGAGCGATTCCATCAGCGCGGTTTCCTCGCCGCAGATGTAGGCGCCGGCCCCGAGCGCATTGTGGATGTCCACGTCAATGCCGCTGCCCTGGATATTCTTGCCGAGAAATCCGGCAGCATAGGCCTCCTTCAGCGCCTCTTCGCAATGCTCGAACGGCTCGTGGTGGAACTCGCCACGCAGGTAGTTGTAGGCGACCGTGGAACCGGTCGCATAGCAGGCGATGGCAAGGCCCTCGAGCACCGCGTGCGGGTTGTAGCGCAGGATATCGCGATCCTTGCAGGTACCCGGCTCGGATTCATCCGAGTTGCACAAAATATACTTTTGCATGTTGCCCTTGGGCATGAAGCTCCACTTCAAGCCCGTGGGAAAACCCGCACCGCCGCGGCCGCGCAACGCCGATTTCTTCAGCTCGTCGACGATCGTGGCCGGATCGGGTTTCTCGGCCAGTATCTTCTTCCAGGCCTGCCAGCCGTCCGTTTTCAGGTAATTGTCCAGCGACCACGGCTTGTCGAAATGCAGCGTGGTGTAGACGACCTGATGATCTTGAGGTGCGGGTCCGTACATTCGTTACCTTTGCGATCATCCTGATCGCGAGAGTCAAAAAGCAGCCATCGTGGCTGCACTTTTCAGTTGAAAATTATTTCAATCCATCCAGAATCTGATCGACCTTCTCGGGCGTCAGATGCTCGTGGTAATGCCCGTTCACGACCATCATCGGCGCGCCGCAGCACGCGGCCAGGCATTCTTCCTCGCACTTGAGGTAGACGCGGCCATCGGCACTGGATTCGCCAACCTTGATGCCGAGCTTCTTCTCGCAATGCTTGAGGATGTCTTCGCCGCCATTGAGCCAGCAACTGATGTTCGTGCACACCGCGACGTTGTTGCGCCCGACAGGTTGCGTCTCGAACATCGAATAGAACGTCGCCACCTCGTAGGCCCACACCGGCGGCAGGCCCAGGTACTTCGCCACCGCCGCGATCAGCGCATCGTTCAGATGGCCGCCGTTCTGCTCCTGCGCCGCCATCAGGCCCTGGATCAGCGCGGAGCGCTTGCGCTCCGACGGAAACTTGGCCGCCCAGTGGTCGATATGCTCGCGCGTGTGCGCGGTCAACGCGACCAGAGGATCCACGTCCTTGACCTCGTTGTAATGTCCCGTCGCTTTCATCGGTCGATCTCGCCAAATACCACGTCGTACGTGCCGATCATCGCCACGACGTCGGGCAGCATGTGGCCGCGCACGATCGTGTCCATCGACGACAGGTGCGCGAATCCGGGCGCGCGCAGGTGCACGCGGAACGGTTTGTTCGCGCCGTCAGAAACTAGGTAGCAGCCGAACTCGCCCTTCGGCGCCTCGACCGCGCAATAGGTTTCTCCCGCCGGCACGCAATAGCCTTCAGTGAACAGTTTGAAATGATGGATCAGAGCTTCCATGCTTTCCTTCATTTCCTCGCGCTTCGGCGGCGCGACCTTGTAATTCTCGACGATTACCGGTCCGGCATTCGCGCGCAGCCAGGCCACGCACTGCTTGATGATGCGGTTGGACTGGCGCATTTCCTCGACGCGCACCAGGTAACGGTCGTAGCAATCGCCCTGCACGCCGACCGGGATGTCGAAATCCATCTGGTCGTACATAGCGTAGGGCTGCTTCTTGCGCAGGTCCCATTCGATCCCGGAGCCGCGCAGCATCGGGCCGGTCATGCCCCAGGCCAGCGCCTGCTCGGGCGAGACCACGCCGATGCCGACGGTGCGCTGCTTCCAGATGCGGTTGTCGGTGAGCAGCGTTTCGTATTCGTCGACGCGATGCGGGAAATCGTCGGCGAAGGCGTCCAGAAAATCGAGCATCGAACCCTCGCGCCAGGCGTTGCG